>NZ_JBEXDZ010000010.1:0-99239 GCF_040606085.1 Streptomyces sp. NPDC005485
GTGGGCGTGGCCCTGGCTGCCGTAGCCGATGACCGCGACCTTGCGGCCCTGGATGATGGACAGGTCGGCGTCGGCGTCGTAGAACAGCTCGGCCACTGGGGATCTCCTTGGTGTGCGGTGTTGCGTCCCACCGTACGGCGGGCGGGGGAAGGGAAGTTTTCGGGTCTCGGCATCCGGGCGGTCGACGATCGCCGACCGCCCGGATCAAGCCGGTTCCAGAGTTACGCGGATCGGTCCAGAGCGCGCAGCGAGCGGTCGGTGATCGAACGGGCGCCGCGGCCGATGGCGATCGTGCCGGACTGCACGAGCTCCTTGATGCCGAAGGGCTCCAGCATCTTGAGCATGGCCTCCAGCTTGTCACTGCCGCCGGTGGCCTCGATCGTGACGGCCTCCGGGGAGACGTCCACGGTCTTGGCGCGGAACAGCTGGACGATCTCGACGATCTGGGAGCGCGTCTCGTTGTCGGCGCGCACCTTCACCAGAACGAGTTCGCGCTGAACGGCCGAGCCGGGTTCCAGCTCGACGATCTTCAGGACGTTGACGAGCTTGTTGAGCTGCTTGGTGACCTGTTCGAGGGGGAGTTCCTCGATCACGTTCACCACGATGGTGATGCGGGAGATGTCGGCGTGCTCGGTGACTCCGACGGCGAGCGAGTCGATGTTGAAGCCGCGCCGGGAGAACAGGGCCGTGATCCGGGCGAGGACACCGGGCTTGTTCTCGACGAGGACGGAGAGCGTGTGCTTGGACATGGGTCTCGTTCCTTTTCCTACGGCTCTCAGTCGTCTTCGTTGTCGCCGAAGTCGGGGCGGACGTCCCGGGCGGCCATGATCTCGTCGTTCGAGGTGCCGGCGGCGACCATCGGCCACACCATGGCGTCCTCGTGGACGATGAAGTCGATCACGACGGGGCGGTCGTTGATCGAGTTCGCCTCCTCGATGCACTTGTCGAGGTCGTCCGGGGACTCGCAGCGGATCGCGTAGCAGCCCATGGCCTCCGACAGCTTCACGAAGTCGGGGACGCGGGTGCCCTGGCGGGGCGCCGTGGACGCGCCGACCTGGGAGCCGGTCGTGTGGTGGCCGGTGTCGTCGGCGTGCAGGACCGTGCTGGAGTAGCGCTGGTTGTAGAAGAGGGTCTGCCACTGGCGGACCATCCCGAGGGCGCCGTTGTTGATGATGGCGACCTTGATCGGGATGTTGTTCAGGGCGCAGGTGGTCAGTTCCTGGTTGGTCATCTGGAAGCAGCCGTCGCCGTCGATCGCCCAGACCGTCTGGTCCGGGGCTCCGGCCTTGGCGCCCATCGCGGCCGGGACCGCATAGCCCATGGTTCCGGCGCCGCCGGAGTTCAGCCAGGTCGAGGGCTTCTCGTACTGGATGTAGTGCGCGGCCCACATCTGGTGCTGGCCGACGCCCGCGGCGAAGATCGTGCCCTCGGGGGCGAGCTGCCCGATGCGCTCGATGACCTGCTGGGGCGAGAGCGAGCCGTTCTCCGGCTGCTCATAGCCCAGCGGGTATGTCTCGCGCCACCGGTTCAGGTCCTTCCACCAGGCGCTGTAGTCGCCCCGGTGGCCCTCGCTGTGTTCCTTCTGCACGGCCTGGACCAGGTCGGCGATGACCTCGCGGGCGTCACCGACGATCGGCACGTCGGCGACACGGTTCTTGCCGATCTCCGCGGGGTCGATGTCGGCGTGCACGACCTTGGCGTACGGGGCGAAGCTGTCCAGCTTGCCGGTGACGCGGTCGTCGAAGCGGGCTCCGAGGGCGACGATCAGGTCGGCCTTCTGCAGCGCGGTGACGGCGGTGACCGCACCGTGCATGCCCGGCATTCCCACGTGCAGCTTGTGGCTGTCGGGGAATGCGCCGAGCGCCATCAGGGTGGTGGTGACGGGCGCTCCGGTGAGTTCTGCGAGGACCTTCAGCTCGGCGGTGGCGCTTGCCTTGAGGACGCCGCCGCCGACGTAGAGGACGGGCCGCTTGGCCTGGGTGATGAGCTTGGCGGCCTCGCGGATCTGCTTGGCGTGCGGCTTGGTCACCGGGCGGTAGCCGGGCAGGTCCTGGGTGGGCGGCCACTGGAAGGTGGTCTGCGCCTGGAGGGCGTCCTTGGCGATGTCGACGAGGACCGGGCCGGGACGGCCGGTGGAGGCGATGTGGAAGGCCTCCGCGATCGTCCGCGGGATGTCCTCCGCCTTGGTCACCAGGAAGTTGTGCTTGGTGATCGGCATCGTGATGCCGACGATGTCCGCCTCCTGGAAGGCGTCCGTGCCGATCGCCTTCGACGCCACCTGCCCGGTGATCGCCACGAGCGGCACCGAGTCCATGTGGGCGTCCGCGATCGGCGTCACCAGGTTGGTGGCACCGGGACCCGAAGTCGCCATGCAGACACCGACCCTGCCGGTGGCCTGGGCGTAACCCGTGGCCGCGTGACCTGCGCCCTGCTCGTGGCGCACGAGCACGTGGCGCACGCGCTTCGAGTCCATCAGCGGGTCGTAGGCCGGGAGGATCGCACCGCCGGGAATGCCGAATACCGTGTCGGCCCCGACCTCCTCAAGAGAACGGATGAGGGACTTCGCGCCCGTGACGTGCTCGGGGGCGGACGGCTGTCCTCCGGAACGGGGCCGCGGCTGCGGATGGTGGGCCCCGGTGGCCTGCTCGGTCATCGGCATTCTCTTCTCGATGCTGAGGGTTTTTGCGAGGTTTGTACGGTGTTGGACTGGTGCCTGTGCAACAAAAAACCCCTCGTGCCGTGAGGCAAGCGAGGGGAGCGCGCCGGGTGCGGTCGCTGGGTGTTCCGGGTCCGTCCGGTAGTCACCAGCTTCAGCCGACGCGCTTTCCAAGTACGAGAATTCGGGTGCGCATGGCATTGACCCTCCCCCCGGCACGCACTGACTGTCAAGTGGGTGGGACGGGAGTCTCATTATGTGAGCGGAGGGCAGTACCGCCCCCGTAGACAGCGGACACACCACCGGTGTACACCCCGGCGCCGCCGCCCGCGAACGCGGGCTCGGCCGGGCCGTGCGGGACCGGATAGTGGCCGGCGGACAGCGCCCGACGCAGCCGGTACTCGTCCAGCGGCCCGCAGAAGGCCATGCCCTGTCCATGGGTGCAGCCCATCGCGCGCAGGGCGACGACCTGCTCGGGCAGGTCCACACCGTCGGCCACGGACTGCAGCCCCAGGTCGGTGGCGATGCGCAGCAGCCCGCTGGTGATCTTGTGCAGCCGAGCGGACTCGACGACGCCCTCGACGAGGCTTCTGTCCAGCTTCAGTACGTCGACGGGGAGGCGGCGCAGCGCGGTGATGGCCGCATAGCCGCTGCCGAAGCCGTCCAGGGCGATCCGGACGCCGAGCCTGCGCAGCGCGTTCAGGCGGCGCTCCAGCTCGTCCAGGGAGACCCTCGGATCCGTGTCCGACAACTCGACGACCAGCGCCCCGGAGGCGAGGCCGTGCCGGGTGAGAAGGGACTCGATGGAACCGAGGGGCAGCGAGCGGTCGAGCAGGCGCCGTGCGCTCATCCGGACCCCGACGGGCACCGCGAGGCCGGTGGCGGCGCGCTCGGAGGCCTGCTCGACGGCCTCCTCGAGCATCCAGCGGCCCAGCTCCGCGGTCTTGTCGCTGTCCTCGGCGACGCGCAGGAACTCGGCGGGCGTGAAGAACACGCCCTGGGAGGAACGCCAGCGCGCCTGGGCGGTGACCGAGGTGATCCGGCCGTTCTCCAGCGAGACCACCGGCTGGTGCAGCAGGGCGAACTCGCCGTCGTGCAGGGCGGCCCGCAGCCGGGTGGCCAGCTCCGCCTTGCGTACGACGTCCTGCTGCATCTGGGGTGCGTACAGCTCGACGCGGCCCTTGCCGGCCGCCTTGGCGCGGTACATGGCGAGGTCTGCGTTGCGCAGCAGCTCGCCCGCGCCGAGACCCGGTTCGGAGAACGCGACACCGATGGACGCGGCGACCCGGACATCGTTGCCGTCGATGTCGTACGGCTGCGAGAGCGTGACGCGCAGCCGGTCGGCGAGCTCGAAGATATGGCGTTCGCGCGCGGTGCGGTCGCGGGTGCCGTCGCCGACGATGAGGGCCGCGAACTCGTCGCCGCCCAGCCGGGAGGCGGTGTCCCCGTACCGGACCGCGTCCTGGAGTCTGCGGGCGGCCTGGACGAGGAGCTCGTCCCCGGCCTGGTGCCCGATCGTGTCGTTGACGGCCTTGAAGCCGTCGAGGTCGATGAAGAGGACGGCCGTGCCGCGGTCGGAGGAGCGGCGGCCGGAGAGCGCCTGCTGGACGCGCCGGGTGAACAGGGCGCGATTGGGCAGGTCGGTGAGCGGGTCGTGCTCGGCGTTGTGCTGCAACTGGGCCTGGAGGCGCACTCTCTCGGTCACGTCGCGGCTGTTGAAGATGAGGCCGCCGTGGTGGCGGTTGACGGTGGACTCCACGTTGAGCCAGCCTCCCCCACTCTCGGCTCCGCTCGAGCGGGAGGTGCCCCCGTCACCGGACTTGAAGCGGCACTCGATGCGGGTGGTGGGCTCCTCGACGGGGTTGGCTGCGAGGAAGCGGCGCACCTCGTGCACCACGCAGCCCAGGTCCTCCGGGTGGATGAGCGTGGCGAGCTCGGAGCCGACGAGGTCCTCGGCGGCCCTGCCGTAGACCCCGGCGGCGGCGGGGCTGACGTAGCGCAGGATGCCGTTGGGCGCGGCGATCATGATGACGTCGCTGGAGCCCTGGACCAGGGAGCGGAAGTGGTTCTCCTTCTGCGCCAGTTCCTGGGTGAGGGTGATGTTGTCGAGCAGCATGATGCCCTGGCGCACGACAAGGGCGAGGACGACCATGCCGGCGGTGATGAGCACGACGCGGTCGACGCTGCGGCCGTTGAGGACGTTGTAAAGGATCCCCAACGTGCAGACGGCGGCGGCCAGATAGGGCGTGAGCGCGGCCAGTGATCCGGTGATCGGGCGGGTGGCCGAATACCGACCGTGTCCGCCGTCCTGCGGGAACACGTACGGATGGCCTCCCCGACGCTCCAGGTCGCCTTGGTGCTCCTGATACTCCTGGAGCTCCTGGTGTTCCTCATGCCCCGCGTATTCGTCGTACCCGTCGTACCCGTCGCGTCCGTCGCGGCCCTCGTACCGCCGGAGCCCTTCCTGTCGCGGTCCCGGGATGTGTTCGTGCACCACGCGCGCGTGCCCGTCGCTGTCCGCCCGTCCGAAGCGGCTCGCCCAGGGGGCGTACGCCAGGAGCAGCGAGCCGGCGAACCAGCCCGCGTCGAGGAGTTGCCCTGAGCGGTAGTCGTTGTGCAGGAGGGGTGAGGTGAACAGGGCGTCGCACATCACGGTCAGGGCGAGTGCGCCGATCGCCGTGTTCACCGCGGAGCGGTTCACCGGGGAGCGCCGGAAGTGCAGCGCGAGCACCATGCTGACCAGCGCGATGTCCAGCAGCGGGTACGCGAGGGAGAGCGCGGTGTGGGCGACGCTCGACCCGTCGAACTTCGCCGCCTGTGCGAGGGCGAGACTCCAGGAGAGCGTGAGCAGCGAGCCGCCGATCAGCCAGGCGTCCAGCGCCAGGCACACCCAACCCGCCTTGGTCACGGGCCTCTTGGCAAGCACGAGCAGTCCTACGATGGCGGGCGGAGCGAAGCACAGGAAGAACAGGTCGGCGAAGCTGGGGCTGGGTACCGGGCGGTCCAGGACCACCTCGTACCACCCCCAGACCAGGTTGCCCAGCGACGCCATGGCGGAGGAGAGCGAGAAGAGCAGCCACGCGGGTCGAAAGCGGCTGCGACGAGTGCGGGCGTAGAGGAAGCAGGAGACCGCCGCGGTGCCCGCCGCGGCGCTCAGCCCGAAATCGCCCATGACCAGTGCGAGACTCGCGGAGCCCCAGCCGATCGCGGAACCGACGGCGTATCCCGCGCAGAACAGGGCCAGGACGAGCTGTGAGCACAGGCCCGTCCCGCCGCCGGTCATCGGCCGGCGGGTCAGCAGCGCTCCCGGGGAGCTCACCGGGTCCACCCGGTCCGCGCCGCGGGGTCCCGCGGATCCCTCGGCGCTGGGTGAGGATGCCTCCGGCGGCTGCCGTGCCTGCGGTGGTGATGTCCGCTCTGGCAGCCCGGTTTGTGTCTGCGCGCGGCCGAACACCAGGGTCGTCGGCGTCCCCGCCGCGTCGGATCGTTGCTCCATAGGCTGTGCATCGCCCGTCGCCCCCCTCGCAGTCTTGATGTTCCATCCCCGGCGCCGAACGGTGCGCGGCGCAGCCCCTGTCGGGACGATACACCAGTCTCGTCACTCAGGGACATAGTTCCTCTACGCTCCGTGACGATCAGCGGCGGTATGGACACACCGCGCATTCGGGGGACTGCGAAGAGTGCTCGAACCGGACGGGAATCGAACACTCTGTGAACAGAAGCGTGTTACGCGCCGGTTGTCAGTACTACGTTCCGCAGCGGCTCCCCGCGCGCGAAACGGTTCAGCTGTGCCACCAGGAGCCGCCTGGCGCGGGGCAGGAACGCCGAGGTGGGGCCGCCGACGTGCGGGCTGATGAGTACCCCGGGGGCGTGCCACAGCGGGTGTCCCTGGGGCAGCGGTTCGGGGTCGGTGACGTCGAGTGCGGCGGTGATACGGCCGTTCTCGAGTTCGGCGAGAAGGGCCTTCGTGTCCACCACGGGTCCGCGCGCGACGTTGACCAGCAGGGCGCCGTCCTTCATACGGGACAGGAAGTCGGCGTTCACCAGGCCTCGGGTGGCCTCGGTGAGGGGGGTGGACATGACGACGACGTCGGCTTCGGGCAGCAGGGCGGGAAGATCGGTGAGCGCGTGCACCGGTCCGTGCGCCGTAGTGCGCGCGGAGCGTGCGACGCGCACCACCCGCTCCAGTTCGAAGGGCGCGAGCCGGTCCTCGATGGCGGCCCCGATCGACCCGTAGCCCACGATGAGCACCGTCTTGTCGGCCAGCGCCGGGTAGAACCCCGACCGCCACTCCTCCTTGTCCTGGCCCCGGACGAAGCCTGGGATGCCCCGCAGGGACGCGAGGATCAGCGCAAGGGTGAGTTCACCGGTGCTCGCCTCGTGCACCCCGCGCGCGTTGCACAACTGCACGCCCGGGCGAAGGGACTTGAGGGCGGGCAGCACATGGTCGACCCCGGCGGAGAGCGTCTGCACGGCACGCACCGATGCCATTTCGGCCATCGGACGCCGTGAGACGGGGGCCGGCTTCATGTAAGGGACGACATAGAACGCGCAGTCGCCGGGATCCGCGGGAAACTCCTGGTCACCGTCCCAGAAGCGGTAATTGAGGCCCTCGGGGAGGCCGTCGATCTCTTCGGCGTGGAACGGAAGCCATACGTCGGAAGTCATGGTCAGGAGGCTATGCGAAGCGGCCGGCGGTGCAGAGGTTAGTTTGGGGGTGCCAGGAGAGGGAGGGTACGTCCAGGTGGAGCGCAGGACGATCGGTGCGGCGACGCTCGATGTGGGGGCGGTCGGGCTCGGGTGCATGCCGATGAGCTGGGCTTACACCGGTTCGCGGCAGCGCGGCGAGGAGTCGCTGCGCGCGGTGCACGCGGCGCTGGACCGGGGGTCGACGCTGCTCGACACGGCCGACATGTACGGGCCGTTCACCAATGAGCTGCTGCTGGGCCGGGTGCTGAAGGAGCGGCGGTCCGAGGCCTTCGTGTCGACGAAGGTCGGCCTGCTGGTGGGCGAGCAGCACATCGTGGCCAACGGGCGCCCCGGCTATGTGAAACGGGCCTGCGACGCGTCGCTGCGCCGACTGCAGACGGACGTGATCGATCTCTACCAGCTGCACCGAGCGGATCCCGAGGTACCGGTCGAGGAGACGTGGGGCGCGATGGCCGAGCTCGTTTCGGCCGGAAAGGTACGGTCGTTGGGGCTGTGCGCGGTAGGGGCCCGCGCCGGACGGCGCTCGGGCGGTCGGCTGCACGACGGAACGATCCGGCAGCTGGAGCGGGTGCAGCAGGTCTTCCCGGTGAGCGCGGTGGAGGCCGAGCTGTCGGTGTGGTCGGCGGAGGCCCTGGACGCGCTGCTGCCGTGGTGCGCGGCGCGCGGTGTGGGCTTCCTCGCCGCGATGCCGCTCGGCAACGGCTTCCTGACCGGGACGCTCACCCCCGGAGAAGGCTTCGAACCCGACGACGTACGCGCCCGCCACCCCCGTTTCACCGCCGAGATGATGGCGGCGAACCAGCCGATCGTCGTCGGCCTGCGGCGGGTGGCCCGTCGGCACGGCGCCGACGTCACCCCCGCCCAGGTGGCGCTGGCCTGGGTGCTGGCGCAGGGGCGGCACGTGGTGCCGGTGCCGGGGGCGAAGCGGGAGCGGTGGGCCGTGGAGAACGCGGACGCGGCCGCACTGGAGCTGACGGCGGGGGATCTCGCGGAGATCGCGGAGCTGCCGGGGGCGCGCGGGTCCTGGGACTGAGCCCCCGCCAGGATTCGTTGATCGGGAACCTGCAGGACGCTCACGGTGTAAGACACAGTAGAACCGTCGCGTCGAAGGGACCTTGATCGTGCAACGTCGAGCTGTGACGGCCGTGTTGGCCACGGGCGCACTGTTGCTGGCGGCCGGCTGCTCCTCCGACGGGGGAGGAGAGCCGACCGGCGGCAAGAGCGCGTCACCGAGCGGTACGAAGCAGGGGGCCACGCCCTCCGGGAAGGCCCAGGAGGACGCCCCGCCCGCGAAAGGCTCGGTGAAGGTGGTCCGCACGGTCACCGAGGGCCTGAAGTCCCCCTGGGGCCTCGCACCGCTGCCCGAGGGCGACCTCCTCGTCTCCTCACGGGACGAGGGGACGATCACCCGGGTCGACGAGCGGACCGGGAAGAAGACCGTGCTGGGCGAGGTCCCCGGGGTGGCCCCCGCGGGAGAGGGCGGCCTGCTGGGCCTCGCGCTCTCCCCCACGTACGCCACGGACCACATGGTCTACGCGTACTTCACCACGGAGTCCGACAACCGCATCGCCCGCATGCTGTACGACGAGAAGAAGCCGCCGGGCGAGCAGCTCGGCGCGCCCGACACGATCTTCAAGGGCATCCCCAAGGGGATGATCCACAACGGCGGCAGGATCGCGTTCGGTCCGGACAAGATGCTCTACGCGGGCGCGGGCGAAACCGGCGACACGGGCCTGGCCCAGGACAAGAAGGCTCTGGGCGGCAAGATCCTGCGCCTGACCCCGGAGGGCGAGCCGGCGCCCGGCAACCCCTTCGACGACTCCCCCGTGTACTCCTACGGCCACCGCAATGTGCAGGGCCTCGCCTGGGACGACAAACAGCGCCTGTGGGCCTCCGAGTTCGGCCAGGACACCTGGGACGAGCTGAACCAGATCAAGCCGGGCGACAACTACGGCTGGCCGGAGGTCGAGGGCAAGGGCAACGACGCCAAGTACCACGACCCGATCGCCCAGTGGCACACGAACGACGCCTCGCCCAGCGGAATCGCCTATGCCGAGGGCTCGATCTGGATGGCGGGTCTTCGCGGCGAACGCCTGTGGCGCATCCCGCTGCGTGGCACCGAGGCCTCCGCCGACCCGCAGGCCTTCCTCAAGGGCAGGTACGGCCGGCTGCGCACGGTGGTCCCGGCGGGCGGCGACAAGCTGTGGCTGGTCACGAGCGAGACGGACGGGCGGGGGTCGCCGGGAAATGGGGACGACCGGATCCTTGAGCTGGAGGTGAAGTAGCGGGCCCGACCTCAGGCCCGGCCGGACACCTCAGGCCCCGTTCCCGGCCCTGTTCTCGTCCGCGTCCCCGCCCTCGTCCTGATCCGTGGCCGTCCGCTCCTGCTCCTGCTCCTGTGCGGGCAGGCGTACGACCACCTTGCCCGAGGACAGGTCTATGGGGCCGCGGCCGGGGTCGCCGTCGTTCAGGTCCACGCGGGACAGTTCCAGCCGCTTGCGTTCGTCGTTGGTGTGCTTGCGACCTGGTGCGAAGAGCTCCTCGAACATGTTGAACACAGGGCCTCCCTCGGCCTGGATCCTTCACAGCGTAAGCCTCACCCCACCGCCTGCGCGGCGGAGGTCTCGGGCGGGAACAGCCGCAGCCGGTGTGCCAGCGCCGCCGCCTCGCCCCTACCTGAGACGCCGAGCTTGGCGAGAATGTTCGACACATGGACGCTCGCGGTCTTCGGGGAGATGAAGAGTTCCTCGGCGATCCCGCGGTTGCTGCGGCCGGCCGCGACCAGACGCAGGACGTCACGCTCGCGGGTGGTGAGACCCAGTGCCCTGGCCGGGTCGGCGACGGCCGGGGCGGGCTCTCCGGGCGCGTGCTCCAGGGTGAGGCGGGCGCGCCGGGCGAGCAGCGCCACGGCCTCGGCGAGCGGGCGGGCACCGAGGTGCTCGGCGACGGCCAGGGACAGCCGGAGCAGTTCCGTGGCGCGGGCGCGCTCCTCGTCGCCGGCGTCCGCCGCGAGCAGGGCCTCGGCGAGGCGGTACCGGACGCGTGCGAGGTCGTAGGGGCGCTCCAGGGACTCGAAGGCGGCCGCCACCTCCCACCACTCGTCCGGGATGCGCCGGCCCTCGGCGCGCCGGAGTTCGACGCGGACCCACTGCTCGTACGCCTGCCAGAGCGGCGCCCCGGTCGCGAGTGACCGGGCGGCCTTGCGGATGCGTTCGACGACCGAGGCGCGGCCCTGTTCGGCGACCGGCAGGCCGCGGGCGTCGGCCTCCGCGGAGGCCGCGGCGAGCAGCACCGCCCAGGCGTAGCGCTGGGTGCCGGGCGGGAAGCCGGCGCCGAGGGCATGGTCGAGTTCGGCGCGGGCGTCGAGGAGACGGCCTTCGGCGGCGGCGATACCGATGGCGACCTGGGTCATGGGCAGGTTGTGCTGGTGCATGGGGTCGTGGGTGCCGAAGTGGACGCGGGCCGCGTCCAGTTGGCGGACCGCCTCGGCGATGTCGCCGCGGGCGAGCGCGAGTCGGGCGAACTGGGTGGAACCGCCACCCCGCGGCTTGGCGCCCTCGCCGATCGTCCGGGCCTTCACCGCGGCCTCCCGGGACTCGTCCCAACGCCCCAGCGAGAACAGCGACTTGGCGAGGTTGAGCCATACCCAGGCCTCGGAGTCGAGCAGACCCGTCTCCTGGGTCAGGCGCAGGCCCTCGCCCAGGATGTCGATCGCTTCCGTGGAGCGGCCGATGCCTTCGAGCACGGACGGCAGGTTCACATGGCTGCGGCCCACGACGGCGGTCAGGCGCCGCTCGGCCACCTGGTCCTTGACCTCGTACATCTCGGCGAGACCGGATGCGATGTCACCCGCGTCGACCATGAGTCCGCCGAGGGTGAGCCGCGCGGTCAGTTCGATCTCGTCGGCGTTCACCATGCGCGCGTAGTCGACGGCCCGCTGGGCGTCGGAGAGGACGTCGGGGCCCGGCTCGTGGAGCCAGGACCAGCCGGCGACCAGGGCGAGGACCTCGGCGTGCACCTCGGACGGCGGCAGGCCACGTACCAGCTCCTGGGCCCTGGCGAGTTCCTGCCGGCCGTCACCGCGGGCCTGCGCCTGCACCAGACGGGAGCGCTGGACCCAGAACCAGGCGGCGCGCAGGGGATCGTCCTCCTCCTGAAGGAGGTGCAGCGCGCGTTTGGTGATCTTCAGGGCGCGTTCGCGCTCCCCGCACAGCCGGCCCGCGACGGCGGCCTCGGCCATCAGGTCGAGATAGCGCAGGGACGTGCTCGCCGGATCGCAGCCGCAGGGAGGGTAGACCTCCACGTAGTCGACGGGGCGCAGGGCGCTGCGTACGGCGTCGGGGGCGACGTCCCACAGCTCCATCGCCCGCTCCAGGAGCCGGAGTTGCTCGGAATGGGCGTGCCGGCGGCGGGCCTCGACGGAGGCGTCGAGGACGGCGGGCAGCGCCTTGGCGGCGTCGTGCGCGTGGTACCAGTAGCTGGCCAGGCGGGTGGTGCGCTCGTCGGCCGGTACGAGCCCGGGGTCGGCCTCCAGCGCCTCGGCGTAGCGGCGGTTGAGGCGGGAGCGCTCGCCGGGCAGCAGGTCGTCGCTGACGGCCTCGCGGACCAGGGAGTGGCGGAAGCGGTAGCCGTCGCCGCCGGGCGAGGCGAGCAGGATGTTGGCGCCGACGGCGGCCCGCAGCGCCTCGATGAGGTCGTCCTCGGCGAGCCGGGCGACGGCGGCGAGCAGCGCGTACTCGACGGTCGAGCCGCCCTCGGCGACGATCCGGGCGACCCGCTGGGCCCCCTCGGACACGCTCTCGACACGGACCAGGAGGAGGTCGCGCAGCGAGTCGGTCAGGCCGGTGCGGCAGCCCTCGTGCGCGGCGACGGCCAGCTCCTCGACGAAGAAGGCGTTGCCGTCGGAGCGTTCGAAGATCTCGTCCACCTGGGCCGGGTCCGGTTCCTGGGCGAGGATCCCGGCGACCTGGCGGCCGACCTCGGCGCGGCTGAGGCGGCTCAGTTCGATACGGCGGACGGTGCGCAGCCGGTCCAGCTCGGCCAGCAGCGGGCGCAGCGGGTGGCGGCGGTGGATGTCGTCCGCGCGGTAGCTGGCGACGACGACGAGTCGGCCGGTGCGCAGCGTACGGAAGAGGTAGGCGAGGAGGTGGCGGGTGGAGGCGTCGGCCCAGTGCAGGTCTTCGAGGACGACGACGACCGTGCGGTCGGCGGCGACGCGCTCCAGGAGGCGGACGGTGAGTTCGAAGAGGCGGGCCATGCCCTCCTCGCCGTGCCGGCTGTCAGGTCGGCGGGACGCTTCGGCCAGTTCGGGCAGCAGCCGGGCCAGCTCCTCCTCCTGACCGGCGGCAGCCTGGGCGAGTTCGTCCGGGAGCTGTCGGCGCAGGGCGCGCAGGGCGGCGGAGAAGGGCGCGAACGGCAGTCCGTCGGCGCCGATCTCGACGCAGCCGCCGCAGGCGACGACGGCACCCTCGCGGGCGGCCGCGGCGGAGAACTCCTCCAGCAGCCGGGTCTTGCCGACACCCGCCTCGCCGCCGAGCAGCAACGCCTGCGGCTCTCCCCCGGGGCCGTCGGCGGCGCGGGCGAGCGCTTCGTTCAGTACGCCCAACTCGCCGGCGCGGCCGACGAACACCGGGCTGACGGACCTGGTCTCCACGTGCCCGAGCATCGCACAGGGGTCCGACACAGCGGCACCGGCCGTGGGGAGAGCCACGACCGGTGCCGCTGGAATCCGTGGAGGGCGGCCGACCCCCGTACGGCCGCCCTCCCTTGGCCCGGTGCTCACGCCGCGCGAGCGAACCGGTGCCGCCGGGGACGGCGGCTATGGGACCGCGCCTCGGCGTCGTCCTGAGCGGAGGTCTCGCCCCGCCCGGACGCGCGGGTCTCGGCGCGGCGGGCGGCCCGGGCGCGGAGCGCCTCGCGCACCAGCCGGTCGTGCTGCGCCGCGGCCAGCAGGTCGGCGGACCGGGTCTGGTGAAGCTCGTACTCGAACATCTCGTACCCCTCGTGAAGAGTCGGTTTCTGCCTCGCTTGTTGCGATGCCTCAACTTTCGTCTCCAAGGGGGGTGCGTCACATCGGGAGAGTTCCGCATCCTTGGACGCACCAGGGGCCTTAGTCCCGCCGTAAGTCGCTCACGGCGGGCCTAAGGCCCCTCAGAAGTCGGTGAATGCGCCGGTCAGGTGGTCGGCATGGCCATCAGGACGTCGGTGTACTTCAGGACGGCCAGCAGCAGCCCTACGAGGCCGAGCGCGACGCCCGCCCAGGCGACGGACTTGATCCACGGGGCCTGGGCCGGCACCCGCTCGGGGTTGCCGAACGCCGGGCGGGCCAGCACGGCGACACCGGCGAGCAGGGCCACCAGTGCGAAGGCGCCGGCGACCAGCGCGTTGGCGTTCCACGAGTCGGCGTAGACCTGCTTGATCTGCGTGGAGACGCTCGCGCTCGACGCGGTCTGCAGCTGGCCGTACAGCGAGTCGCGCGCCTGGGCGACGGTGCCGAGCCAGCTGCCGGTCAGCGAGACCAGGCCGAGGGCCGCCGCCACGACGGCCGCGGCGCCCTGGCCGACGGCCGCGGCGGGCCCGTCCTCGGCCGCCGCCGTCAGGTCGCCCGCGTCGGCGCTGTCGTCCTCGTCCTCGATGTCGGCCGAGGCCTCCGCGGCGGCGGTCTCCGCCGTTTCGTCGGCGTCGGCCTTGGTGACATCCGCCTTGGTGGCGTCGGCCTTGGTGACGTCCGCCGTTTCCTCGTCGCTCTTCGCCTCGGTGCCGTTCGCGTCCACGGCCTCGTCCACAGTCTTGGTTCCCATGCGACGCACCGTACGGACGCTGTCTGAGAGGTTCCTTAATGATCGCTGTGTGCGCCACTCGCGCGCAGCGCACGCCACTCGGGGGCCAGCAGGGACCACACCTCCAGGTCGAGCCGTACGCCCTGGTGGAGGTGGCTCTCGCGCTGCACGCCGTCCCTGGTCATGCCGAGCCGCCGGGCCACGTTCAGGCTCGGGCGGTTGCCGGAGGCGGCGATCCACTCGACGCGGTGGATGCCGCGCTCCTCGATCGCCCAGTCGATGAGCACCCGCATCGCCCGGGTGATCAGCCCGCGCCCGGTCGCGGCGGGCTCCAGCCAGCACCCGACCTCGCAGTTGCCCCGCTCCGCGTCGAAGTTCAGCGTGAGCACCCCGCCCACGAGCGTTCCGTCCAGCCAGATGCCGTGGTACGAGGCGGTGTCCGCGGCCCGCATGTCGGCGTACCGCTGGAGTGTGTCCCGCGCCGAGGCCAGGTCCGTGGCCTTGGAGCCGAAGGGGATGAACTGCCCGATGAACTCCCTCCCCCGGTTCAGGTGCGCCAGGAACTCCTCGGCGTGCCAGGGCTCCAGGGGCCGCAGTTCCGCTTCGCCGTCACCCAGGGATATCGCGTACATCCTGCCGCTGCTCCTTCTCCAGTACGTCCGCCACGTCCAGCGCTACGTCCGCGAGCCTCTCATGTGCGGCACGGCGCTCGGGCGGCTCGATGCTGATGCGCGGCAGACGTCGGTCGAGCCAGCGGGGCAGCCACCAGTTGGCGCCGCCGAGCAGGTGCATGAGGGCGGGGACGAGGAGTGTCCGCAGGACGAAGGCGTCCAGGGCGACGGCCGCGGCGAGGGCGATGCCGAACATCGCGATCACACGGTCGCCGCTGAGGACGAAGGCGAGGAAGACGGAGATCATGATCACGGCGGCGGAGTTGATCACGCGGCTGGTCTCGGCGAGGCCGACCCGGACCGCCCGCCGGTTGTCGCCGGTCTCCAGCCACTCCTCGTACATCCGGCTGACCAGGAAGACCTGGTAGTCCATGGACAGCCCGAAGAGGACGGACACCATGATCACCGGGAGGAACGGCTCGATCGGTCCGGCGCGGCCGAGGCCGAGCAGCTCGCTCCCCCAGCCCCACTGGAAGATCGCGACGACGACACCGAAGGCGGCGGCGACCGCGGCGATGTTCATCACGGCGGCCTTCAGCGGGATGCCGAGGGAGCGGAAGGCGAGCAGCAGCAGGACGCAGCCCAGGCCGATGACGACGCCGACGAAGAGGGGCAGCTTGCCGACGATGACGTCCGCGAAGTCGTCGTAGCTCGCCGTCACACCGCCGACGTGCAGGTCGAGCGAGGTGTCCGCCTCGGCGCGCGGCAGCACCTCGGTGCGCAGCCGGTCCACGAGGTCGCTGGTCCTCTGCGACTGCGGCGCCGACTCCGGGACGACGGTGAGGTACGCCGTGCTCCCACTGGTGTCGTACGTCACCGGAGTCACGGACTGGACTCCGGCGGTGGCCCGCAGGGTGGTGTCGAGGTTGTCGAGCGCGAGCTTGTCCGCGCCGCTGTCGACGTGGGTGACCAGGGTGAGCGGGCCGTTCACGCCGGGGCCGAAGCCGTCGGCCAGCAGGTCGTAGGCCTGGCGGGTGGTCGTCGCCTTCGGGTCGTTGCCCTGGTCGGAGGTGCCGAGGTGGAGCGAGAACGTGGGCAGCGCCAGCAGGGCCATGACCACGACGGCGAGCGCGCCGAGCAGCTTGGGGTGGCGCTCCACAAAGGCGGACCAGCGGGCGGCGAACCCGGTCGGGATCTCCGGCATGGGCCCGTGCTCGGCCAGCCGGCGCCGCTCGCGTCTGCTGAGGGCGCGCGGGCCGATGAAGGACAGCAGGGCGGGCAGCAGGGTCACCGACGCGGCGACGGTGAGGACCACGGTCAGCGAGGCGGCGATCGCGACACCGTTGAGGAAGCCGAGCCGCAGGATGAGCATGCCGAGCAGGGCGATGCAGACGGTGGCACCCGCGAAGACGACGGCACGCCCGGTGGTGGCGACGGCGTTCTGCGCGGCCTCGGCCACCGACAGGCCGCGTTTGAGGCCTCTGCGGTGCCGGGTCACGATGAACAGCGCGTAGTCGATGCCGACGCCGAGCCCGATCAGCATGCCGAGCATGGGCGCGAAGTCGGCGACGGTCATGGCGTGCCCGAGCAGCCCGATTCCCGCGTACGCCGTCCCGACGCCGATGAGCGCGGTGGCGATGGGCAGCATCGAGGCGGCGAACGAGCCGAAGGCGAGGAAGAGGACCACGGCGGCGACGACCACGCCGACGACCTCGGCGAGATGCCCGCCGGAGGGCTCCGTGAGCGCGATGGCGCTGCCGCCCAGCTCGACCTGGAGCCCGTCCGCCCTGGCGGACTCGGCGGCGTCGACGACGGCCTGGGCCTCGCCCTTGTCGATGCCCTCGGCCTTGTCGTCGAACGTCACGACCGCATACGCCGTACGTCCGTCGCCGCTGATCTGGCTCGCGCCGGAGCCCTGGTACGGGCTGACGACGGAGGCCACCCCGGGGAGGTCGGCGATCCTGTCCAGGGTCCGGGTCATCGTCTGTTCGATGTCGGCGGAGCGCACGGTGCCCGGGGTGGTGTGCCAGACGACGGTGTCGCTGTCGCCGCCGAGGTCGGGGAAGCCGTCCTGGAGGAGCTGGGTGGCGCGGCCCGACTCGGTGCCCGGCGCCTCGTAGTCGTTCGAGTACGCGGAGCCCATGACCGCCGCGGCGGCGCTCACGCCGCCGAAGGCGAGGAGCCACAGCAGAACGGCGACGAGGCGGTGCCGGACACACCAGCGTGCAAGGGCTGCCACGAAACGTGCTCCCAGGTGGATTTGGGGATCTTTGACCGGGAACAGTCTGCAATGAACTGAACAGCCCGCAAAGAACGCATGAGCAATGCCAAACCACTCTTGCAGCCGGAAGTGATCCTTTGTCGCTTTCGTGGACTTCCTCACAGGACTGCGAGCCAAGTCACAGGACAAATCAAAGGACTCTGTCGCACCGCTCACGCACCCCGGACACGCCTGAGGGGTGCATCGCAACCGATGCACCCCTCAGGGCCCTCAGGAACGCCGGAGTCAGCCCTCGCTGACGCCCAGCTTCTCCAGGATGAGCTCCTTGACGCGGGCCGCGTCGGCCTGGCCGCGGGTGGCCTTCATGACCGCGCCGACCAGGGCTCCCGCGGCGGCGACCTTGCCGCCGCGGATCTTGTCCGCGACGCCCGGGTTGCCGGCGATGGCCTCGTCGACGGCGGCGGTCAGCGCGCCCTCGTCCGAGACGACCTTCAGTCCGCGCTTGTCGACGACCTCGTCCGGGGTGCCCTCGCCGGCGAGGACGCCCTCGATGACCTGGCGGGCGAGCTTGTCGTTGAGGTCACCGGCGGCGACGAGCTGCGACACCCGGGCGACCTGCGCCGGGGTGATCGGCAGGTCCTCCAGGGGCTTGCCCGACTCGTTGGCGCTGCGGGCCAGTTCACCCATCCACCACTTGCGGGCGGACGCGGCGTCCGCGCCGGCCTCGATCGTGGCGACGATCGGGTCGATGGCACCGGCGTTGAGGATCGACTGCATGTCGTGGGCGCCCACGCCCCACTCCTCGCGCAGCCGGTTGCGGCGGGCCAGCGGCTGCTCGGGCAGCCCGGCACGCAGCTCTTCGACCCAGTCGCGCGACGGCGCCACCGGAACGAGGTCGGGCTCCGGGAAGTACCGGTAGTCCTCGGCCTCCTCCTTCACTCGGCCCGAGGTGGTGGACCCGGTGTCCTCGTGGAAGTGGCGGGTCTCCTGGATGATCGTGCCGCCGGAGCTGAGGACCGCGGCGTGCCGCTGGATCTCGAAGCGGGCCGCACGCTCCACGGAGCGAAGCGAGTTGACGTTCTTGGTCTCGCTGCGCGTGCCGAACTTCTCGCGGCCGTGCGGGCGCAGCGACAGGTTCACGTCGCAGCGCATCTGGCCCATCTCCATGCGGGCCTCCGAGACGCCGAGCGCCTTGATGAGCTCGCGCAGCTCGGCGACGTACGCCTTGGCGACCTCGGGAGCGCGCTCGCCCGCACCCTCGATCGGCTTGGTGACGATCTCGATGAGGGGGATGCCCGCGCGGTTGTAGTCGAGCAGGGAGTGCGAGGCGCCGTGGATACGGCCCGTCGCGCCACCGACGTGCATCGACTTGCCGGTGTCCTCCTCCATGTGGGCGCGCTCGATCTCCACGCGGAAGACCTCGCCGTCCTCCATCTGGACGTCCAGATAGCCGTTGAAGGCGATCGGCTCGTCGTACTGGGAGGTCTGGAAGTTCTTCGGCATGTCCGGATAGAAGTAGTTCTTCCGGGCGAAGCGGCACCACTCGGCGATCTCGCAGTGCAGCGCGAGGCCGATCTTGATGGCGGACTCGATGCCGATCGCGTTGACGACGGGCAGCGCGCCGGGCATGCCGAGGCAGGTGGGGCAGGTCTGCGAGTTGGGCTCGGCGCCCAGCTCGGTCGAACAGCCGCAGAACATCTTGGTCCTGGTGCCGAGCTCGACATGGACTTCGAGGCCCATGACGGGGTCGTACGACGCCAGCGCGTCCTCGTACGACAGCAGCTCGTCGGTCGTGGTGGTCACGGTGAAGCTTCCCTCTCAGCCCAGCAGGACGTCGTCGTCGCCCAGGCGCTTGAGCTCCCGGTAGAGGATGGCGAGGCCGGTGACGATGGCGGCGGCGGACACGGCCGCGTCGATCAGCCGCAGCGTGTCGCTCTCCGAGCGGGCCTTCTTGGCCTGCTTGGCGACGCTGACGGCACCGAACGCGGTGGTCGCGATGGACAGGTACGTGCCGGACTTGGACTTCTTGAAGCCCTTGGCCTTGGTCAGTGCGCTCACAGCGACGGAGCCTCCTCGATCAGCGGGTGGCCCCACCTTTCCACGAAGGCGGCCTCGACAGCAGCGCCTACCTTGTAGAGGCGGTCGTCCTTCATCGCGGGGGCGATGATCTGCAGCCCGACCGGAAGGTTGTCCTCCGGCGCGAGACCGCAGGGCAGCGACATGGCCGCGTTGCCCGCGAGGTTGGTCGGGATGGTGCACAGGTCCGCGAGGTACATCGCCATCGGGTCGTCGGCGCGCTCGCCGATCGGGAAGGCGGTGGTGGGCGTGGTCGGGGAGACGATCACATCCACCTGCTCGAACGACTTCTCGAAGTCGCGCGTGATGAGCGTACGGACCTTCTGGGCACTGCCGTAGTACGCGTCGTAGTAGCCGCTCGACAGGGCGTACGTGCCGAGCATGATGCGGCGCTTGACCTCGGGGCCGAAGCCCGCCTCACGGGTGAGGGAGGTGACGTCCTCGGCGGACTTCGTGCCGTCGTCGCCGACGCGGAGGCCGTAGCGCATCGCGTCGAAGCGGGCGAGGTTGCTGGAACACTCGCTCGGCGCGATCAGGTAGTACGCGGCCAGCGCCAGGTCGAAGGACGGGCAGTCCAGCTCGACGATCTCGGCGCCCAGCTCCTTGAGGAGCGCGACGGCCTCGTCGAACCGCTGCACGACACCGGCCTGGTAGCCCTCGCCGCGGAACTGCTTGACCACACCGACGCGCATACCGGCCACGCTGCCGTTGCGGGCGGCCTCGACGACCGGCGGGACCGGCGCGTCGATGGACGTGGAGTCCAGCGGGTCGTGTCCGGCGATGACCTCGTGCAGGAGGGCCGCGTCCAGGACCGTACGGGCGCAGGGGCCGCCCTGGTCGAGGGAGGACGAGAACGCCACCATGCCGTAGCGCGACACACCGCCGTACGTCGGCTTGACGCCGACCGTGCCGGTGACGGCGGCGGGCTGGCGGATGGAACCGCCGGTGTCGGTGCCGATGGCGAGCGGCGCCTCGAAGGAGGCGAGCGCGGCGCTCGATCCACCGCCGGAGCCACCGGGGATGCGGGTGAGGTCCCACGGGTTGCCGGTCGGCCCGTACGCGCTGTTCTCGGTGGAGGACCCCATGGCGAACTCGTCCATGTTGGTCTTGCCGAGGATGACGACGTCGGCGGCCTTCAGCCTCTTGGTGACGGTCGCGTCGTACGGCGGGATCCAGCCCTCGAGGATCTTGGATCCGACGGTGGTCGGGATCCCCTCGGTGGTGAAGATGTCCTTGAGCGCCAGCGGCACGCCGGCGAGCGGGCCGAGCAGCTCGCCGCGCTCGCGCTTCGCGTCGACGGAGCGGGCCTGCGCGAGGGCACCTTCCCGGTCGACGTGCAGGAAGGCGTGCACCTTCTCGTCCACGGCGTCGATGCGGGCGAGGTGGGCCTCGGTGACCTCGACGGCGGTGAGTTCGCCGGAGGCGACCTTCGCGGCGATCTCGGCTGCCGTGAGCCTGATGATGTTGACGTTGGTGTCCGTCATGGTGATTAGTCCTCCCCCAGGATCTGCGGCACCTTGAAACGCTGCTGCTCCTGGGCCGGGGCGCCGGAGAGCGCCTGCTCGGGGGTGAGCGACGGACGGACCTCGTCCGCGCGCATGACGTTCGTCAGCGGCAGCGGATGAGAGGTCGGCGGTACGTCTTGGTCGGCGACCTCGCTGACGCGGGCGACCGCGCCGATGATGTCGTCGAGCTGGCCGGCGAAGTGGTCGAGCTCTTCGCCCTTCAGCTCCAGACGCGCCAGCCGTGCGAGGTGGGCGACCTCCTCGCGCGTGATGCCAGGCATGCAGCGATCCTCTGGGGTGAGTGTGTGTGGTTTGGGCCCAATCCTATGGGGCGGGCACGGGTGCCCGCGCACGGGTTTGGTTCGGAGCGCGCTGCACGGAGGGTCGGCCGCCGACGGTGGCGAGCCCCCACAGGGGAGCTGTACGTCTCGAGGCGACAGTCACGGGCGGTGCGTGGACGGGGAACGATCCCGGCCGAAGGCCGGATTATTCGTCCGCGGCAGCCGCAGGAAGTGCGGCTGCCGGCCGCTGCCACCCCCGAGACCCCCGCGCCAGCAGCCACGCCGTGGCCTCGTCGGGCGGCATCGCCGCGGCGACGAGCCACCCCTGCACCGCGTCGCACCCCAGATCCCGCAGCCGCTCCCACGTCTCGTCGTCCTCGACGCCCTCGGCGACCACCAGCAGTCCGAGCGAGTGCGCGAGGTCGACGGTGCAGCGCACGATCTCCGCGTCCTCGTTGTCCACGGCGAGCCGGGCCACGAAGGACCGGTCGATCTTCAGCTCGCTGACGGGCAGCCGCCGCAGATGCACCAGCGAGGAGTACCCGGTACCGAAGTCGTCGAGCGACATCTTCACGCCGTGCCCGGTCAGCCCGGCCAGGGTGTCCGCGGCCCGCTGCGGGTCCTCCAGCAGGACGTGCTCGGTTATCTCCAGCTGCAGCGACCCGGCGGGGACGCCGTGCCGGGCCAGCCGGGCGGCGACGGCTCCGGCGAAGCCGGGGGTGTGCACGTCGCGGGGGGACACGTTCACGGCGACCGGCACGTGCAGTCCCTGCGCCCGCCAGCGCGCGACCTGCGCGAGCGCCGTCTCCAGCACGTACTCCGTGAGGTGCGGCATCAGCCCGGAGGACTCGGCGATGGCTATGAACTCGTCCGGCGCCACCCTGCCGCGCTCGGGGTGCACCCACCGCACCAGCGCTTCGAGCCCGGCCACCTGTCCGTCGAAGCGGACCTTCGGCTGGTAGTGCAGTTCGACGTCGCCGGCGTCCAGGGCCCGGCGCAGATCCCCCAGCAGCCCGAGGCGGTCCGGGGTGTTGGAGTCCCGCTTGGACTCGTACACCTCTACGCCCGTACGGTCCCGCTTGGCCTGGTACATCGCGACGTCCGCGCGCCGCAGCAGCCCCTCCGCGTCGAGCGCGTGGTCGGGGAAGACGGCGAGCCCGGCGCTGGCCTCCAGGACGAGGGTGAGTCCGTCGAGGTCGAGCGGCGAGCCAAGGGCGGCCACCAGGTTGCGGGCGACCCGGGTCGCCGATGTCGTGGAATCGGCGACCGGCAGTAACACCGCGAACTCGTCACCGCCGAGCCGCGCGGCCTCCGCCCCGCGCGGCAGCGCCAGCCGCAGCCGGTCCGCTATCTGCAACAGCAGCCGGTCCCCGGCAAGGTGCCCCAACGTGTCATTGACGGAACGGAATCGGTCGAGGTCGATCAGCACCAGGGCGGAACGCGCACCGATTCGTTCGGCATCGTCCAGAGCCGTCCAGGTCCGCTCCAGCAGCCACTGCCGGTTGGGCAGTCCGGTGAGCCGGTCGCGCAACTGCTCCTCGGCCCGGGCGCGAGCGATCCACAGGGTGGAGTCGAGGGCGATCAGCGGAATCGAGAAGAGCGGCAGCAGCACCGGCAGGGCGACGGCGACCACGCAGATCAGCGGTGCGATGCCGAGCAGGGCGACCGCGACGAGCCCCTGTCTGACCAGGGCGGTGCGGGCGACGGTCGGCAGCCCGCCGGAGCGCGGCGCGTGCAGGTACCAGAGCAGGGTGCGGGTGACCGCGAGGTAGGCGATGGCGACCAGCATGACCTGGGGTGCCGCGTAGACGTCCCAGCTCTGCGGGTTCCAGGGCGCCTCGACGGACGGCACCCGTCCGAAGGCGGCCAGCACCAGTGCTCCGGCGCCGATGCCGAGGATGTCGACCGCGCCGTGCAGCACCCCTTGGCGCCGGCGGTTGCGCCGGGCCGTGGCGACCAGCACGACGACGGTGAGGCTGACCATTCCGGCCGGCACCCAGCCGTAGAGCAGCAGGACCGCGAGGGTGAGGGCGGCGCCGGAGCCCGTGCCGCCCCACCAGCGGGCGCGGCCGAGCGCCACCAGATGGCCCACGATGATGCCGGTCAGCAGGGCCAGCGACCAGCCCGCCGCTCCCGCCGGGAAGAGCGCGTGGTCTCCGGCGAACGCCCGGTAGAACCCGGCACCGAGGACGAACCCGGCGGCCGCGACGACCGCCCCGGGGAGCGCGGGCCAGGAGGTGTGCCGGTCCGGGTCGTGGTCGGGCAGGCCCGAGCCGCGCTCGTCGGTGAGGGGGGCGGAGTCGTGCGCGCCGGTGCCGGGGCGCTCCGAAGACCGCGCTGTCCGGCGGCTGTCCAGCCATGCGCCGGTCACCCGGCTCAGGCGCAGCCGTGAATCCGGAGCGGCGCTCTCGGTCGGTTCCATTCCCGTCCCTCTCACAGCCGGCGGTGCCCGCGCCCTGCAGCCCGATGCCTGCGACAACCGCCGCAGGCACCGTGCCGGAAAACCCTTCCCCTGGCTCGTGAAGAGCAGGGAGTGCGCCAACCGCAGCCGGGCACGGCAGGCGCACATCTCAACAGTAGGCCGCAGAAGGCTTCCACGGGCAGCGGTCGCCCACGGTTGCCCGAATGCGACCCGGCCACCCGTATGCATCTGATATGCGCCGAACGGGTGGCCTTCAACCGCTACTCCGCGACCGGAAGTGCAACGTCCGCCGCCGCCTCAGGCCCTTGTTCGAGCAGGACGACGAAGCCGTCCTCGTTCAGAACCGGAACCTTGAGTTGCATTGCCTTGTCGTACTTCGAACCCGGATTGTCACCCACAACGACGAAAGACGTCTTCTTGGAAACAGAACCGGTCACTTTTGCTCCCTGGCTCTGCAGGGCGTCCTTCGCACCGTCCCGTGTGAAGTGCTCCAGGGTGCCGGTGACCACGAGGGTGAGCCCTTCGAGCGGACGCGGCCCCTCGTCCTCGCCGGAGTGCTCCTCCTCCAGCCGGACTCCGGCGGCCCGCCACTTGCGGAGGATCTCCTGGTGCCAGTCGACCGCGAACCACTCCTTGAGCGAGGCCGCGACGATCCCGCCGACCCCGTCCACTGCGGTGAGTTCCGCCTCCGTGGCCTCCTGGATGCGGTCGATCGAGCGGAACTCGCGGGCCAGTGCCTCGGCGGCGACCGGGCCGACATGGCGGATCGACAGCCCAGTGAGGACGCGGGCGAGCGGGCGCTCCTTGGCGGCCGCGATGTTCTCCAGCATGGCAAGCGCGTTCTTCTTCGGGCCGCCCTCCTGGTTGGCGAAGACGGTGGCGATCTTCTCCTCGCCGGTCTCCGGGTCACGCTTGGGCAGCCCGCTGTCCTGGTCGAGGACATAGGCCTTGATGGGCAGCAGTTGCTCGATGGTGAGGTCGAAGAGATCGCCCTCGTCCCCCAGCGGCGGCTGGGCGGGCTCCAGCGGCTTGGTGAGGGCCGCGGCGGCGACGTATCCGAAGTTCTCGATGTCCAGGCACTTGCGCCCGGCCAGGTAGAAGAGCCGCTCGCGCAACTGGGCCGGGCAGCTCCGGCCGTTGGGGCAGCGCAGGTCGACGTCGCCCTCCTTCGACGGCGCCAGCGGTGTGCCGCACTCGGGGCACTCGGCGGGCATCACGAACTCCCGCTCGCTGCCGTCCCGCAGGTCGGCGACCGGGCCGAGGATCTCCGGAATGACCTCGCCGGCCTTGCGCAGCACCACGGTGTCCCCGATCAGGACGCCCTTGGCCTTGACCACGTCCTGGTTGTGCAGGGTCGCGAACTCGACCTCGGAGCCGGCGACCGTGACCGGTTCGACCTGGGCGTACGGCGTGACGCGGCCGGTGCGGCCCACCCCGACACGGATGTTGACGAGCTTGGTGTTGACCTCCTCCGGCGCGTACTTCCAGGCGATCGCCCAGCGCGGGGCCCGCGAGGTCGAACCGAGGCGCCCCTGCAGGGGGATCTCGTCGAGCTTCACGACCACGCCGTCGATCTCGTGCTCCACGGAGTGGCGGTTCTCGCCGAAGTGGGCGATGAACTCCCGTACGCCGTCGAGGTCGTCGACCACCTTGTTGTGTTTGGCCGTCGGCAGACCCCAGGCCTTCAGGAGGTCGTACGCCTCGGAGAGGCGGGTCATGCCGTCGAAGCCCTCCAGGGCTCCGATGCCGTGGACGACCATGTGCAGCGGCCGGCCGGCCGTGACGCGCGGGTCCTTCTGCCGCAGCGAACCCGCCGCCGCGTTGCGCGGGTTGGCGAAGGGCTTGTCCCCGGCCTCGACCAGGCGGGCGTTGAGCTCCTCGAACTTCTCCATCGGGAAGTAGACCTCGCCGCGGATCTCCACGAGGTCGGGGATGTGCTCGCCGGACGTCAGACGGTCCGGGATCTCCGCGATCGTGCGGACGTTGGGCGTGATGTCCTCGCCCGTGCGGCCGTCGCCGCGGGTCGCCGCGCGGGTGAGACGGCCGTGCTCGTAGGTGAGGTTGACGGCGAGGCCGTCGACCTTCAGCTCGCACAGGAAGTGGTACGCGGAGGTGCCGACGTCCTTGGCGACCCGGTCGGCCCAGGCCGCGAGCCCCAGGTCCTCGAAGGCGTTGTCGAGCGAGAGCATGCGCTGACGGTGCTGG
This sequence comes from Streptomyces sp. NPDC005485, assembly GCF_040606085.1. Classification (NCBI taxonomy): domain Bacteria; kingdom Bacillati; phylum Actinomycetota; class Actinomycetes; order Kitasatosporales; family Streptomycetaceae; genus Streptomyces; species Streptomyces sp. NPDC005485. The sequence goes on from NZ_JBEXDZ010000010.1 coordinate 25,467, forward strand.
ACGGAGGTGAACTCCGTCTCGTACGCCCCCGCGACCTTCTGGGTCGGCGAGTCGGGGGTGCGCAGCTCGGGGTACTGCTCCTCGCATGCCTCCAGGGAGCGCAGGAGCGTGTCGAACTCCGCGTCGCTGACGACGGGAGCGTCCTTCACGTAGTACCGGAAGCGGTGCTCCTCGATCTGCTCAGCGAGCTGCGCGTGCTTCTCCCGTGCCTCGGCGGGCACCGTCGTCTCCGCTTGCTTGTCGCCGGCCACCGTGTTGTCCTCCCGTTACTCTGGGTTGTCCGCGAGGGATCTCGCCGCCCGGACGCAGTGGGCGAGCGCCGAGCGCGCGTACTGCGGGGAGGCCCCCGCGAGTCCGCACGACGGCGTGATCGTGACCGCCTCCGTGAGAAGCCCCGGATGCAGCCCCAGCCTGCGCCACAGCGTCCTGACACCCATGACGCTACCGGCAGGGTCCGACAACGGGCCGTCGGTGCCCGGCACGACACCGGCGAACAGCCGGGTGCCTCCCTCCACAGCCTCTCCGATCGCGTCGTCGTCACGCTCGGTGAGGAGCGAGAAGTCGAAGGAGATCGCGTCCGCGCCCGCCCGGCGCAGCAGGGCGAACGGGACGTCCGGTGCGCACGAGTGGACCACGACGGGCCCGTCGACGTGAACCCCGACGACGTCCCGGAGCGTGGCCTCCACGACCTGCCGGTCGACGGCCCGGTGCGTGCGGTATCCGCTCGCGCTCTTCACCTGGCCGCGCAGGACGGCGATCAGCGAGGGCTCGTCGAGTTGCAGGACGAGTTGGGCGCCGGGGACGCGTCGCCGTACCTCTTCGAGGTGGAGGCGCAGCCCCTCGGCGAGCGATCCGGCGAGGTCGCGGCAGGCGCCGGCGTCCGACAGCATCACCTCGCCGCTGCGCAGTTCCAGAGCGGCGGCCAGCGTCCACGGCCCGACCACCTGCACCTTGAGCGGCCCTTCGTAGCCCTGGGTGAACTCCTCCAGGGCGTCGAGGTCCTCGCCGAGCCAGGAGCGGGCCCTCTTGGTGTCCCGCCCCGGCCGGTCCCCCACCCGCCATCCGCTGGGCTCCACGCGCGCGTACAGCTCGACGAGCATCCCCGCGGTCCGCCCGATCATGTCGGCCCCGGGTCCGCGGGCGGGCAGCTCGGGAAGAAACGGGAAGTCCTCGAAGGACCCGGTGGCGGTCTTCGCGGCCTCCCGCGCGTCGCCACCGGGCAGGGAGCCGACCCCGGTGGCGGCCCCGAACCTGAACCTGCTGTCTTCGCTCACCCCGGAAGCCTACGGAACTCTACGAGGGTGGTCTCAACGACCGCCCCACATGGCGTTCCAGGACGTCGAGCAGCCGCTCGGGGTCGGCGACCTCCAGGTTGTTGCCGAAGCGGCCGCGCTCCCAGGCGATGTCGCTGCGGCCGTGGTAGCTGCCGCTCGCGATGAACTCGCCGTCGGCGTCGAGCAGGGCGACCGTCAGGCTGCCGTGGCAGCGGCAGATGTCGTTCATGAAGTCGCCGCCGGTGGTGAGGGCGCGGAGTTCCGCGAGGTCGTCCGGGTCGAAGACGTCGCCCAGGAGGGTGCGTCCCGCGAGCGGGCCGCCGTCCTCCCCGCCCTGGAGGATCACCGCTGCCTCGGTGCGGCTCCAGACCTCGTCAAGCCAGCGGCGGATCTCCTCACCGCTCGTCGCGGCGTCCATCCACTCCAGGGTCACCGTCCCGGTCGCACCGTCAGGTCGTTGACCTCGGCGTCGCGCGGCAGGTCGAGGGCCATCAGGATCGTCGTCGCGACGGACTCGGGGTCGATCCACTTCGAGGCGTCGTACTCCTTGCCCTCCTGCTGGTGGACCTTGGCCTGCATGGGGCTCGCTGTGCGGCCGGGGTAGACCGAGGTGACACGGACGCCGTTCGGGTGCTCCTCGTGGCGCAGGGAGTCGGCGAGGGCCTTCAGGCCGTGCTTGGAGGCGGCGTACGCGGACCAGTCGGCGTGGGCGTTCAGACCGGCGCCCGAGTTCACGAACAGGATGTGGCCCTGGGCGAGCCGGAGTTGGGGCAGGAAGTGGCGGGTCAGCTCGGCGGGGGCGATCAGGTTGACGTTGAGCTGGTGGCGCCAGGCCTTGGGGGTCAGCTCGCCGACCGGGCCGAGGTCGACCACGCCCGCGATGTGCATCAGGGAGTCGACGCGGTCGGGCAGGGACTGGTGGGAGAACGCCCAGGAGAGCTTGTCCGGGTCCGCCAGATCGCCCACCAGGGTCCTCGACCCCGGGAACTCGGCGGCCAGTTCCTTCGCGCGGCCCGCGTCGCGCGCGTGCAGCACGAGTTCGTCCCCGCGCGCGTGCAGACGGCGGGCGACGGCCGCGCCGATGCCCGAGCCTGCCCCGGTGATCAGATGTGTAGCCATGCCCGCCATGCTCGCATCAGCGGGTGCCCTGGCTCTCCTCAAGGTAGGCCAGCGCACCCACCGGCTCCTCGGCGAAGAACACCAGATCGGTGAGCGGCCGCGGCAGGAAGCCCTCGTCCTCCATGCGCCGGAACTGCTCCTTGAGCCCGTCGTAGAAGCCCTCGGTGTTCAGCAGCACCACCGGCATGTCGGTGTGGCCGTGCTTCTTCAGCTCCAGGATCTCGGTCGCCTCGTCGAGCGTCCCGGTGCCACCCACCATGATCACGACGGCGTCGGCCTTCTCCAGGAGCAGCGCCTTGCGTTCGGCGAGGTCGCGGGCGAACACCATCTCGTCGGCGCCCGGCCGGGCCTTGGCGGCCAGGAAGTCGACCGACACGCCCACCAGCCGGCCGCCCGCCTCCTGCACACCGTCGGCGACGACCTTCATCAGACCGACGTCGGAGCCGCCCCACACCAGGGTGTGGCCGCCCTTGCCGAGGAGTTCGGCGAACTCCCGCGCGGGAGTCGTGTAGCGGATGTCGAGGTCGGCGGCCGAGAGGAAGACGCAGATGTTCATGCGATCACCGTACGCGGGAAGAACCCGGGCCCCGCGCGTGCTGTCCCGGTATGGCTGATGGACACACGATCACGATCGAGCGGACCGACGACCACGTGCGCGTGCTGCACGGCGACCAGGTCCTGGCCGAGAGCGACCGGCCCCTGGTGCTGCGCGAGACGGGCAGTCCCGTGCGCTACTACATCCCGCCGCAGGACGTACGCCTCGACCTGCTGACCCCGTCCGAGACCCACACGTACTGCCCGTTCAAGGGCACGGCGTCGTACTGGTCCGTGCCGGGCGCGGCGGACCTGGTGTGGTTCTACCCCGACCCGAAGCCGGACGTGGCCGAGATAAAGGACCACCTCTGCTTCTACGAAGTAGAAGTCGACTGACGAGGCAGAAGTGAACCGACCTCGGAACGCTGACGCCGGATCCCTGACGCCGGACCCCTGACGCCGGACCCCTGACGTCAGACAGCCGCCGTCGCGCGCGTGGTCGTCGCGATCGTCGCCGAGCCGACCACGCGTGTGCCGTCGTAGAGGACGACGGCCTGGCCGGGGGCCACGCCGCGGACCGGCTCGGTGAAGGTGACCCGGAGGGTGCCGTCGACCGGTTCGGCGGTCACCTCGGTCTCGCCGCCGTGGGCGCGCAGCTGGGCCGTGTAGGTGCCGGGGCCCGTCGGGGCGGCGCCGCACCAGCGGGGCTTGATCGCCGTCAGGGCGGTGACGTCGAGGGCGTCCACTGGGCCGACCGTCACCGTGTTGTTCACCGGGGAGATGTCGAGGACGTAGCGCGGCTTGCCGTCGGCGGCCGGGGTGCCGATGCGCAGCCCCTTGCGCTGGCCGATGGTGAAGCCGAACGCGCCCTCGTGGGTGCCGATCTTCGAGCCGGACTCGTCGACGATGTCGCCCTCCGCCTTGCCCAGCCGGTCGGCGAGGAAGCCCTGGGTGTCGCCGTCGGCGATGAAGCAGATGTCGTGCGAGTCCGGCTTCTTGGCGACGGCGAGGCCGCGGCGCTCCGCCTCCGCGCGGATCTCGTCCTTCGTGGTGAGGGTGTCGCCGAGGGGGAACATCGCGTGGGCGAGCTGGCGGTCGTCGAGGACGCCGAGGACGTACGACTGGTCCTTGGCCATGTCGGAGGCGCGGTGCAGTTCGCGCGTGCCGTCCTCGTTCACGGTCACCTGCGCGTAGTGGCCGGTGCAGACCGCGTCGAAGCCGAGCGCGAGGGCCTTGTCGAGCAGGGCCGCGAACTTGATCTTCTCGTTGCAGCGCAGGCACGGGTTGGGGGTGCGGCCGGCCTCGTACTCGGCGATGAAGTCCTCGACGACGTCCTCGCGGAAGCGCTCGGCGAGGTCCCACACGTAGAACGGGATGCCGATGACGTCCGCGGCGCGGCGGGCGTCGCGCGAGTCCTCGATGGTGCAACAGCCTCGCGCGCCCGTGCGGAACGATTGCGGGTTCGCGGACAGGGCGAGGTGCACGCCCGTCACGTCGTGGCCGGCTTCCGCCGCGCGGGCGGCGGCGACGGCTGAGTCCACGCCGCCGGACATGGCGGCCAGTACCCGGAGGGAACGGGAGCGGGGGCGGGGGCGCTGCGAGGTGTCAGTCATAACCCCTTCAGGGTACGGGGCGGCGGGAACCGGAACCCGCGAGTATCCGTTGAAGATCGTATGGGGGCGAAGACGGTAAAGCAGAAGAGCAGCCGGGGAGGGGACTCCGACCGGCGCATCGGGCGCCGGTCACTGCTCATCGGCGGGGCCGCGGCCGCGCTGGGCACCGCGGCGCTTGCGCGCGACGAGTTGGCGCATCTGTGGTGGCGGCTGCCCGGCGTGCAGAAGCCGCGGGTGGCGGGCGCGGTCGACTTCCGGGGTGCCCGGTGGGTGGCGGCGTCGTCGGCGAACTGGCGGCGGGCCGACCGGCCCGACGACTACGACATAGACCGCGTGGTCATCCATGTCACCCAGGGCAGCCTGAAGAGCGCGGTGAAGGTGTTCAAGGACCCGGCGCACGGGGCGGCGGCGCACTACATCGTGGGCAAGGACGGCCACATCACACAGATGATCCGCGAGCTGGACGTGGCGTTCCACGCGGGCAACCGTGAGTACAACGAGCGGAGCGTCGGCATAGAGCACGAGGGTTTCGTGGACCGGCCCAAGGACTTCACCGACGCCATGTACACGGCCTCGGCGCGGCTGACGGCCGGGATCTGCGGGCGGTACGGCATCCCCGTGGACCGTAAGCACATCATCGGGCACGTGGAGGTGCCGGGTACGGACCACACGGACCCCGGCCCGCACTGGGACTGGGACCGGTACATACGGCTCGTACGGCAGGCGCGTACGGCGAAGGCGTGACCCGCCGGTTCGTACGGCTGCCGTGCCCGCCGGGGACACCCCCTAGGTGAGCCCCGCCGTGCGGGCGCGTTCCACCGCCGGGCCGATCGCCCTGGCCACCGCCTCGACGTCCGCCTCCGTGGAGGTGTGGCCGAAGGAGAAGCGGAGGGTGCCGCGGGCCAGGTCGGGGTCGGTGCCGGTGGCGAGCAGGACGTGGCTGGGCTGGGCCACGCCCGCGGTGCAGGCGGAGCCCGTGGAGCACTCGATGCCCTGCGCGTCCAGCAGCAGCAGGAGCGAGTCGCCCTCGCAGCCGGGGAACGTGAAGTGCGCGTTGGCCGGGAGGCGGCCGCCGGGAGCGGGGTCGCCGCCGAGGATCGCGTCGGGCACGGCCTTGCGGACCGCCGTGATCAGGTCGTCGCGCAGCGCGCCGATCTCCCGGGCGAACCACTCGCGCTGCTCGGCGGCGAGCCGCCCGGCGACGGCGAACGACGCGATCGCGGGCGCGTCGAGGGTGCCGGAGCGCACGTGCCGCTCCTGGCCGCCGCCGTGCAGTACGGGTACGGGGCTGTACTCGCGGCCGAGGAGCAGCGCGCCGATGCCGTACGGGCCGCCGATCTTGTGGCCGGACACCGTCATCGCGGCGAGGCCGGAGGCGCCGAAGTCGACGGGGACCTGGCCGAAGGCCTGGACGGCGTCGGCGTGCAGCGGGACGCCGAACTCGGCGGCCGCCTCGGCCAGTTCGCGGACCGGCATGATCGTGCCGATCTCGTTGTTCGCCCACATGACGGTGGCGAGGGCCACGTCGTCGGGGTTGCGGGCGATGGCCTCGCGCAGGGCGTCCGGGTGGACCCTGCCGTACGCGTCGACCGGGAGGTACTCGATCGTGGCGCCCTCGTGCTCGCCGAGCCAGTGCACGGAGTCGAGGACGGCGTGGTGCTCGACGGGGCTCGCGAGGACGCGGGTGCGGGCCGGGTCGGCGTCGCGGCGGGCCCAGTACAGGCCCTTCACCGCGAGGTTGTCGGCCTCGGTGCCGCCGGCGGTGAAGACCACCTCGCTGGGGCGCGCGGCGAGGGCGTCCGCCAGGGTTTCCCGGGACTCCTCGACCGTGCGGCGAGCGCGGCGGCCGGACGCGTGCAGCGAGGAGGCGTTGCCCGTGACTCCCAGTTGGGCGGTCAGTGCCTCTGCCGCCTCGGGGAGCATGGGCGTGGTCGCGGCGTGGTCGAGGTAAGCCATGATGGGCCCGATTCTACGGGCCCGCTGTCCACTGCCTCGGCCCCCCACGGGTGTGCGTCGGCCTCGTCCGCAACCGGGGTTCGTCGTGCGCCCGGCCCGCGCCGGGGTCGGCCCGTTGCGCGACGCACCGGCAACCCGTTCCGCTCTGCCGGAAGGACTGCCCACAGCAGGTGCCGCTAGAAGCTCCAGGACACCGTGTTGTCGAAGTGCATGACGCTGACCAGGACGATGAGGTCGGCGAAGCCCAGGGTGAGGCCGAGGAGGGCACGGCCGCGGCGGGCGGTGCCGCGCCAGAGGGCGACGCCGGCCAGGGCGATGGCGATGGGGCCGAGGAAGAGGTTGAGGACCAGGAGGCCGAGCAGGCCGAGGATGAAGGAGGCGACGGCCATGCCGTCGGCGTCCTTCGTGCCGGTCCGGCGCTCTGCGGCGGCGGTGGCGGTGGGGGTGGCGGTGAGTTCCATGATGTGTCGGCTCCCGACAGTCAGTTGGTCGAGGTGTGGCGACGGCGGGCGAGCCGCTCGCGCAGTGCGAAGACGGCCAGCCAGACGCCGATGACGGCGGCGGCGACCAGGGTGATGGAGAGCGGCGCATGGGCCACGGTGCCCATGACTACGCCCATCAGCAGGAGGGCGGCTACGAGGACCAGCATCGGATGCCTCTCGTTGAAGTCTCGGGTCCGGCCCCCGAATGTTTCGGGAACCTGACGTTTCAGTGAACGGTTGTAGTAACACTTGTTCACTGACTTATGAGTCTAGCGCGTCCTTCGGCTTTCCAATTACAGAGAACAGTTGTTAACTGCATGGCATGAGTCACACCCTCGGCATCCGACAGGCCCAGAAGCAGAAGACCCGACAGGCGCTCCTGGACGCCGCGTTGGAGCTGCTGGAGGAGCAGAGCCTCAGCAGCCTGGGCCTGCGCGAGGTCACCCGGGCGGTCGGGGTCGCGCCGACCGCCTTCTACCGGCACTTCCGCTCGACGGCGGATCTGGGCGTGGCGCTCGTCGAGGAGGCCCTCGGCAGTCTGCACCTGATGATCGGCGAGACGGTGTCCGCGGCCGACGACAGCAGTGAACGCATAGCGCGCGCGGTCGACCTGATCGACCGCCACGTCCGGACGTATCCCGCGCATGTCCGGTTCATCGCGCGGGAGCGGCACGGCGGCGTCCAGCCGGTGCGGACGGCGATCAGCGACCAACTGGCGCGGTTCGCCGAGGAGGTCAAGGTCGAGCTGGCCGAACACCCCGAGTCCGAGGGGTGGAGCGACAGCGATCTGCTGATGCTCTCCGGCCTGTACGTCGACCAGATGCTGATGACGGCCTCGCTGTTCCTGGAGGCGCTGGAGGGCCCGGAGGAGGAGCGGGACCGGGTGGCCCGCGTGGCGAGCCGCCAGATGCTGCTGATCAGCACCGGCCGCCGGCACTGGCTGGGATAGCCCGAACACAGCGGAGCGGCGCGCCCGTTCACCGAGCGCGCCGCCCACGTACCGCCGGGTTCAGGACCCGAGTCAGCCCTGCACCTGCTGCCCCTGGCCCTGCTGCCCCTGGCCCTGCTGTCCCTGACTTTGCTGCCCGCCCGGGCCGCCGCCGCAGCCGCCACCCTGGCCACCTCCGCCGGGGCCGCCGCTGGGCCTGCCCGACGGCATACCCGAGGGCGCTCCCGACGGGGCCTTGCCGCCGGCCGCGCCCGAGGGTGCCCCGGACGGCATCCCCGAGGGAGCGCCGCTGGGCCGACCGGACGCACCGCCGCTCGGCATGCCGGAGGGCGCCTGGCAGTTCTGCGCGCCGGAGTTGCCGCTGTTCGAGGACGACGAGTCGCCCGAGCCGCACGCCGCCAGCAGGGGCGTCAGGGCGAGCAGGGCGACGACGGGGACGAGTCGTGCGCGACACTTCATGTGGGTAACTCCCAGTCAAGTCACGGGAACCGGTGGTTCAGTGGGGGGCCAGAGGACCAGATCCACGTAGGGGCCCGCTGTGCCGTTCCTGTGGCTTGCTGTGGATCAACGGGCCGCGCCCGAGGGCGATTCGTCCGCATAGCGGGCGGCGATGGCGGCGGCTCCCCCGGCCAGTTCCGCGCGCACCTCGGGAGGCGAGATCACCTCCAGCCCGTCGACGAAGACCAGCAGGGAGCGGGCCTCGCGGACGTCGCCGTAGGACAGCCGGGCGGTCACCCACTCGCTCTCGCCGTCGTCCTCGGGCGGTTCCCCGAGGGCGGAGGCGGTGAGCCGCAGGAACAGGTCGAGACGGGAGCGCTGTACCCGAACCGTGACATCGATTCCGCCCGGCCGCTGCTCCACCTGGCGCCTCAGCACCTCCCAGGCGTCGGCGAGTTCGACCCCCGGGCGCCGCTCCACGGGGTCGGGGAGGAGCGTCGCCGAGCGGACCCGGTCGGCGCGGAAGAGCTGCGGGGTGGCGCGCCGGTCGGCGACGAGGTACCAGACGCCCGCCTTGGAGACGAGCCCGTACGGGTCGACGGTGTAGGTGCTCGGCGCCTTCCGGCCGCTGTGCCGGTAGCGCAGCCGCACGCGCCGGTCGGCGAACACCGCGTCCTGGAGCGCCTCCAGGTCGACGGCGGGCTGCGGTCCGCCCTTCCAGCGGGTCGCGTCGACGAGGACGCGACGGCTGGTGGCCTCCGCGGCCGGCCGGTGCGGGGCCGGCAGCGCGGCCATCACCTTGCGCAGCGCCGAGCCGAGCGCCGCGTCCAGACCGAGGGCGGCGTGCGCGCCCTGTGCGGCCAGGATGAACAGGGCGCGGGACTCGTCGGCGGTCAGCCCCGTGACGTCCGTACGGAATCCGGCGAGCAGCTCGATGCCGCCGTGCCGCCCGCGCTCGGCGTACACCGGGACCCCTGCGGCCGACAGGGCCTCGATGTCGCGGTAGATGGTGCGCACCGACACCTCCAGGCGGCCGGCGAGTTCACGGGCCGGGACGCGGCCACGGGTCTGCAGCAGCAGGAGGATCGAGAGCAGGCGGTCGGACTTCACGGCACCAGGATTCCGCCGCGCGGGGAGGCCGGGCAAATACGGTGCGTGCCGGCCTCCGAGGAGACCACCAGGGGTCAGCCGAGCCGCACCCGGGCGAGCTGGCGGGACTGTGCGACCAGTCGGTCCGCGCTGTCCCAGACCTCGGCGTCCTCCTCCAGGAAGCCGCCGGCGAGATTGCGGGTGGTGATGGACACGCGCAGCGGGCCCGGCGCCGGGCGGGAGCGCACGTGCACCGTCAGCTCGACGGTCGGCACCCAGCCGGAGATACCGATCTCGAAGGCGGTCGGCGGCAGCGCGTCCACCGCGAGGAGCAGCGAGAGCGGGTCCGGGTCGCGGCCGTCGGCGAGGCCGAACCAGGCGCGCATCTCGCCCTTGCCGGACGGCGCACCGAGGGCCCAGCCCAGGGTCGACGGGTCGAGCTTGAGCATCAGCCGGTCGGCGATGGCAGAGCTGCCGTCGACCGGAGCCGGGCCGTCCGCGGGCCCGAAGCACTGGTCCATGGGCGGGAACGCGGGAGGCTTCGCCGTCGTACGGACGTCGTCGGGCAGCGTGTCGAGGTCGCCGTAGGAGGCGAGCACGCGGATCCGTTCGACCTCGCGGCCCTGGTCGTCGTACTGGAACAGGGAGGCCTGGCCTGTCGAAAGGGTGCGGCCGGTCCGTACGACGTCGGTGCGCACGACGGCCGGGCCCGGCTGGGACGCGGTCAGGTAGTGCGCGGAGATGGTGAACGGGTCGGCGTGCGGCAGCGCGTCCGAGAGGGCGCGGCCCAGGACGGCGAGCAGATAGCCGCCGTTCACGGCGCTGATGATCGTCCACCCGGCGGAGAGGTCGATGTCGTAGACGCCCGGCTCGCGGCGGGTGAGCGCGGTGTCGCGGTCGAACTCGCTGTCGCCGATCGTGGCCCGTGCGACCTGTACGGAAGCTGCTTCTGGCATGAGTGAACGGTACAACAGGTAATTACTAAGCGGTAGCTTTTTCATGGATCCGGGTCGGCCCGGCAAGGTGAGACCCGGGCAATTTCTTGGTAAGTGTCCGTACTCGTCCGTCAACCGATGTCATCGAATCGCCCTCTGTAGGGGCATGAGCCTCACCGGGACCGCGTTCCTGTACACGCTGATCGTGCTGTCCGTCGTCGCCGTCGTGCTCCCCCTCGCGCTGTGGTCGCGGATCGGGGGGCCGAAACCACTGCGCGCCCTCGCCCGGGTGCTGATGGTGCTGTTCGCCCAGGGCTCGGCCGTCGCCCTCGTCTTCGTGCTGGTCAACAACGAGAACAACCTGTACGACAACTGGGCCGACCTGCTGGGCACCGGCAATCACGTGCAGCAGGCCGCGGATCTGGGCGCCGACGGCACCGGCGGCATCGCGCTGAAGCGGTTGCCCAGGGTCCGTCAGCAGTTCGACGCGACCCACCTCGACGGCGTACGCGTCACCCAGCTCAAGGGCCGGGTGTCGGGCGTGAACGCCGAGGTCTACGTCTCACTGCCGCCCCAGTACGACGAACCCGCCTACCGCCACCACAAGTTCCCCGTCGTCGAGCTGCTGCCGGGCTACCCGGGCTCGGCGAAGGCGTGGTTCGGGTCGCTGAGGGCGCACGAGCAACTGCTGCCGCTGATGCGGGACGGGCAGGTCGCGCCGTTCATCCTGGTCGCGCCGCGCACCAACCTGCTGGCCGGGGTGGACACGGGCTGCGCGAACATCCCGGGCACGGTGAACGCCGACAGCTGGCTCAGCGTCGACGTGCCGAGGATGGTCATGGACAACTTCCGGGCCGAGCCGGCTCCCAAGGGCTGGTCGGTCGCCGGGTACTCGGCGGGCGCGCACTGTGCGGTGAAGCTCGCGGTGGCGCACCCGGACCGCTACCGGGCCGCGATAGGCCTGTCCGGCTACAACGACCCGATCGGCGAGCGGGCCTCGCTCGCTGCGCAGACCCCCGCCCTGCGCGCCGCGAACAACCCCTACCTGCTGCTCCGGGGAGCCGGCACGCCTCCCCGGATCGCGCTCTACATCTCCGGCCAGCCGCGCGACGGCTACGAGGCGGGTGTGGCCCTGGAGCAGATCGCGAAGGCGCCGACGACCGTGCACGTGGTGTACGTGCCGCGCAGCGCGGGAGGGCACACGATGGCGCTGTGGGAACCGCAGGTGGTACCGGCGTTCCGCTGGCTGACCGAGGAGACGGGCCAGGGCCGGGCCCGGGGTGCGACTACTCCTCGCGGACCGTCGAACGACGGTTCCAGGCACGCGGCGCTCGCCAGTGGAACCGCATCGCGAGCAGGCGCAGCACGAAGGCCGTGAGGGCGGCGAGGCCGCTGGTGAACGGGGTCAGCACGTCGTAGCGGATGCACAGCACCACCATCGTGGCGCCCACAATCGCGGGCACCGCGTACAGGTCGCGGTCCCAGCGCAGCAGCGACGGCACCTCGCCCGCGATCACGTCGCGCAGCACACCGCCGCCGACGGCGGTGGCGAGGCCGAGGGTGGCCGAGGAGGTGAGGCTCAGCCCGTACTCGTACGCCTTCATCGTGCCCGAGACGCAGAAGAGGCCGAGGCCGGCCGCGTCGAAGACGTTGACGCCGACCTGGATGCGCTCCACCTGGGGGTGCAGGAAGAAGACGAGCAGGGCGGCGAGCAGCGGGGTGAGGAAGTACCCCTGATCCGTGAACGCGGTCGGCGGTACGGCGCCGATGATCAGGTCACGGAACAGCCCTCCGCCCAGCGCGGTCACCTCGGCGAGTACGGCGATGCCGAAGACGTCGAAGTTCTTGCGGACGGCCAGCAGCGCGCCGGAGATCGCGAAGACGAAGATCCCGACCAGGTCGAGCGTGTGCTGGACGGAGGGACTGAACAGTTGCTGAAGCACCCGAACATTCTCACCCGCCACCGGGCGTGAACCTTACAAAGCCAGGCTCGGAGGGCGGGTTTACCTGGAGTGGCCGGACAGGAGCGGGACGGCCGGGCTTAGACGGCGGGCTTCCCGGTGGTGAAGAGCCAGGTCTGGAAGAGGTCGTCGAGCTTCTGTCCGCTGATCTTCTCGGCGAGCTCGATGAAGTCGGCGGTGTTGGCGTTGCCGTACTTGTGGATCTTCGTCCAGGCGGGGAGCAGCTTGAAGAAGGCGGTGTCGCCGATGCGTTCGCGCAGCATCTGGAGCGTCATCGCGCCGCGCTGGTAGACCGCCGAGGCGAACATCGTGTCGCGCTGCGGGTCGCCGACGACGATCTGCCAGAAGGCGGCGTCGGCGGGGCGCGAGTTGTACCCGGCGAGGAACGAGTCGTGCGCCGAGCGGACGCCCTTGTGCTCGGACCACAGCCACTGGGCGTAGGTCGCGAAGCCCTCGTTGAGCCAGATGTCCTTCCAGCGGTCCACCGAGACGGAGTCGCCGAACCACTGGTGGGCCAGCTCGTGCACGATGGTCTGCTCGGAACGCACCGCCGAGTAGGCGGGCTTCGACTGGACCTCCAGGGAGAACCCGGCCTCCGGCATGTCGTCGACGATCGCGCCGGTCTCCTCGAACGGGTACGGGCCGAAGACCTGCGACCAGTAGTCGGTGGCCTCGGCGGTGACGGCGTACACGTCGACGGTGTTGCTGTTCGCGAGCACCGGGTCGATGGCGACGTAGATGGGTGTGCCGCCGGGTGTCTTCCCGGTCTTCACGTCGAACTTGCCGATGGTCGCGGTCGCGAGATACGTCGCCATGGGCCGGCTCTCGCGCCAGTGGCTGACCGTCTCGGAGCCCTTGTCGTACGTCGAGATCAGCCGGCCGTTGGAGACGCCGGTCAGGCCCTTGGGGGTCTTGATGCGGATGTCGTAGGTGGCCTTGTCGGAGGGGTGGTCGCTGGACGGGAACCAGGTGGAGGCGGCGTTGGGCTCGCACGCCACGAAGACGCCGTCGGCGGTCTTCATCCACCCGTAGTTGGAGCCGAACACGATGGGCCCGCCGAGCGGTTCGGGAACGCCGCCGTACGTCACGGTCACCGTGAAGGTGCGGCCCTTGTGCAGGACACCGCGGGGCGTGATGTGGATCTCGTCGCCCTCGCGCGTGAAGTCGGCGCGTCTGCCGTTCACTTCGATGCGCGTGACGTCCAGCTTCTGGAGGTCGAGATCGAACGAGGTGAGGCTCTGGGTGGCGTGGGCCGTGATCGTCGTACGGCCGTCGAGGCGGTCGGTGTCGGGGTTGTACGCCACGTCGAGGTCGTAGTGACGGGCGTCGAAGCCGCCGTTGCCGAGCTGCGGGAAGTAGGTGTCACCGATGCCGTCGGCGCCGGGTGACGGGGCGGACGATGCCGCGATGACGAGGAAGGAGGCCGCCGCGGTCGCGAGGGCTCCTAAACGTGCCGAACGGGAGAGTGCCATGAGCGTCCCTTCGAGCGTGTTCCGATCAGACGGACACGCGAGACTCTGCACTCTCCCGTTCGAACATGGACATGACTTTGCCCAATCGTCATGGCCTACTTGTCAGTTGACTCCTGACGGTCCGCTTCCGCTTCCGCCTCGGCCTCCGCTTCGGCGGGCTCGGCGGCCGCAGGGGCCTCCGGAGTCTCCTCCGCGACGGCTGCCTCAGGAGTCTCGGAGGCCTCGGTTGCCTCAGTGGTCTCCGCAGACTCGGTGACCTCGGGGGCCTCGGTGACCTCAGCGGTCTTGGTGACCTCAGCGGTCTCGTCAGCCTCGACGATCTCCGCCAGGGCCGCCGAGGTGGCCGCGGACTCCGCCAGCGCGGCGTCCGGCACCAGCTCCACCGCCTCCTTCGCCACGGACAGCAGCACCGTGTCCTGCGGTGCCTGGTCGGCGAAGTTCTCCGGGTGGTGGCAGGCGACCTGCTGGCCGGGCTTCAGCTCCAGGAGCGGCGGCTCGGTCGTCTTGCAGATCTGCGTGGCCTTCCAGCACCGGGTGTGGAAGCGGCAGCCGCTCGGCGGCGCGATCGGCGAGGGCACGTCACCCTTGAGCAGGATGCGCTCGCTCTTGGCGTTGCGCCGGGCCGGGTCCGGGATCGGCACGGCCGACATGAGCGCCTTGGTGTACGGGTGCATCGGCGCCTTGTACAGCGACTCGCGGTCCGCCAGCTCGACGATCTTGCCGAGGTACATCACCGCGATCCGGTCCGAGACGTGCCGGACGACCGAGAGGTCGTGCGCGATGATCACGTACGTGAGGCCGAGCTCCTCCTGGAGGTCGTCCATCAGGTTCACGACCTGCGCCTGGATCGACACGTCGAGCGCGGAGACCGGCTCGTCCGCCACGACCAGCTTCGGCCTGAGCGCGAGCGCGCGGGCGATGCCGATGCGCTGGCGCTGGCCGCCGGAGAACTCGTGCGGATAGCGGTTGTAGTGCTCGGGGTTGAGGCCCACGACCGACAGCAGCCGCTGCACTTCCTTCTTGACGCCGCCCTCGGGCGTGACGCCCTGGAGCTTGAAGGGAGCGCTGACGATCGTGCCGATGGTGTGGCGCGGGTTCAGCGACGAGTACGGGTCCTGGAAGATCATCTGGACGTCACGGCGCATCGGGCGCATGCCGTTCACACCGAGGTGCGTGATGTCCTTGCCCTGGAACTCGACCTTGCCGGCGGTCGGTTCGAGCAGCCGCGTGATCAGCCGGCCCATCGTCGACTTGCCGCAGCCCGACTCGCCCACGACGCCCAGGGTCTCGCCGGCCCGCACCTCGAAGTCGAGGCCGTCGACGGCTCGCACGGCGCCGACCTGACGCTGCATGAGCCCCTTGCGGATGGGGAAGTACTTCTGCAGCCCGGTCACCTTGAGCAGGACCTCGCCGGGAGCGGCGTCCTTGGTGAGGGTCGCCACCGGGGCCGCGTCCTGGGCCGCGCCGTCGCTCTGTGCAGGGATGCTCACTGCCTTGTCCTCTGCGTTGTCACTCACAGCTTGGGCGCAATCTCTTCGATCCAGATACGCTCCCGCTGCTCCTGCGTCATGTGGCAGGCGGCCCAGTGCTTGCTGCCGACCTCGGTCAGCTCGGGGCGGACCGTGCGGGTGACGTTGTCCTTGGGGATGTCCGCGTACGGGCAGCGCGGGTTGAAGGCGCAGCCCGACGGGATGTTGATCAGGGAGGGCGGGGAGCCCTTGACCGGGATCAGGCGTTCCTGCTGGTCGCGGTCGAGGCGCGGCATCGAACCGAGCAGACCCCAGGTGTAGGGGTGGCGGGGCTCGTAGAACACCTTCTCGGCCGGGCCGCGCTCGATGCAGCGGCCGCCGTACATCACCAGGATGTCGTCGGAGAGCTCGGCGACGACGCCCAGGTCGTGGGTGATGACGATGACCGCGGAGCCGAACTCCTTCTGCAGGTCCCGGATGAGGTCGAGGATCTGCGCCTGGACGGTGACGTCGAGGGCGGTCGTCGGCTCGTCCGCGATGAGCAGTTCGGGGTTGTTCACCAGCGACATCGCGATCATCGCGCGCTGGCGCATACCGCCGGAGAACTCGTGCGGGTAGCTGTCGACGCGCTTGTCCGGCTGCGGGATGCCGACGCGGTCGAGCATCTCCACGGCGCGGCGCTTCGCGGTCTTCTTGTCGACGTCGTTGTGGATGCGGTACGCCTCCACGATCTGCTGGCCGATCGTGTAGTACGGGTGCAGCGCCGACAGCGGGTCCTGGAAGATCATCGCCATCTCGCGGCCACGCAGCTTGCGTACGTGGTCGGGGTCGGCGGAGAGCAGTTCCGTGCCGTTCAGCCAGATCTCGCCGGAGAGCTGCGCCTTGCGCTTGCCGTACTGGCCGGCCGTGTGCAGGCCCATGATGCCGAGCGAGGTGACCGACTTGCCGGAGCCGGACTCGCCCACGATGCCGAGGGTCTTGCCCTTCTCCAGCTGGAAGCTCAGCCCGTCGACGGACTTGACCAGGCCGTCGTCGGTCGGGAAGTGCACCTTGAGGTCGCGTACTTCGAGGAAGGCGGAGGGGGCGGGCGAGTCCTTGACGGGCTCGGCCACCGCTCCGCTCTTGCTGAGTTCGGTCATGCGAGCCTCACTCGGGGGTCGATCGCGGCGTACAGGAAGTCCACCACAAGGTTGGCAACGATCACCGCGAGCGACGTGATCAGTGTGACGCCCAGGATGACGGGCAGGTCCTGGGTGCGGATCGCCTGGAGCACCGCCTGGCCGAGGCCGGGGAGGCTGAAGGTGGTCTCGGTGAGGATCGCGCCGCCGATGAGGGCGCCGAGGTCCATGCCGAGCATGGTGAGGATCGGCGTCATCGTGGAGCGCATGGCGTGCTTGCCGATGACGACGGGCTCGCGCAGGCCCTTGGCACGGGCGGTGCGGATGTAGTCCTCGCCCATGATCTCCAGCATGGTGGCGCGGGTGATCCGCGCGTACATCGCCGCGTAGAGGAAGGCGAGGGTGACCCAGGGCAGGATCATGCCGCCGAGATACCCGCCGATGCCGTCACTGAGCGGGACGTACTGGCCGTCGAACCACTTGAGTCCGAAGATGAAGACCGCCGAGGCCAGCAGACCGGTGAAGTAGATGGGGAGCGAGACGCCCGAGAGCGCGACGAACATCGCACCGCGGTCCCACAGGGTGCCCCGCTTGAGCGCGGAGAGCACACCGGCCGCGACACCGAAGAGCAGCCACAGCACGGCGGCACCGAGCGCCAGCCCCAGGGTCACCGGGAAGCGGTCCGTGATCTGCGGCCAGACGGCCTGCTCGGTACGGAAGGAGTAGCCGAAGCAAGGCGCCGAGCACTGCGTGACGTCGCCGCCACCCGAGTACGTACGTCCGACGAAGAGTCCCTTGAAGAACTCCCAGACCTGGACGAAGATCGGGTCGTCCAGCTGGAGCTTCTGCCGTACGCCCTCGATCGCCGCGGGGTCGGCCTGCTTGCCGACGAACATCGTCGCCGGGTCGACGCCCGCCCACTTGGGGACGAGGAAGAAGATGCCGAAGACCACCAGAATGATGACCACCAGCAACACTACTGCGGCGAAGAGTCGCCTGATGAGGTAAGCGAGCACTGCTCTCGGCCCGACGGCGGGACCGTGGGCCACCGGAGGTCTTCCGGTGGCCCACGGTTCACACCGCTCCGGCCTTCACCTGCCTTTCGTGCCTTATGGCGGGTGCGCCGGTCGGAATTACTTCACGCCCAGGCTGATGAAGTCGTACTGACCGCTGTAGTTGTCGGTCGTGTAGACGTTGGTCAGCCGGTTCGAGCGCCAGTTGATGAACTTCTCGAAGACGAAGGGCAGGTAGTAACCGCCCTCCATGACCTTGTGGTTGATCTCCGTGGACAGCTGGACCTTCTTGGCGGCGTCCAGTTCCTTCGCGTAGCTGTCGAACAGACCGTCGATGGTCTTGTCCTTGATCATCGCGAAGTTGTTGTTACCGCTGTCCAGGATGTACTTGCTGTCCCACAGCGGGAGACCGTAGCCCTGGATGGTGGGGAAGTCCGGACCCCAGCCCATGATGATGATGCCGTAGCCCTTCTTCTTCACGTTCGAAGGGCTGCCGATGATGCCGGCGGTCTGCGCACCGTCGTACTGGTCGATGTCGACGGTGATGCCGACCTTCTTCAGCGACGCCTGGAGCGACTCGGCCGTGGCGACCTCGACCGGCTTGTTGTTGCGGACCGCGATCGTGGTCTTGAAGCCGGACGGCTTGCCGCAGGCCTTCAGCTCTTCCTTGGCCTTGGCGACGTTCGCGGCACCGTCGTTCTGGGTGGCACCGTACGGGTCGTACTTCTGGCCCTCGGCGCCCGGGACGGACGGCGGGAGCATGTTGGTG
The DNA here is from genome assembly GCF_040606085.1 of Streptomyces sp. NPDC005485. Classification (NCBI taxonomy): domain Bacteria; kingdom Bacillati; phylum Actinomycetota; class Actinomycetes; order Kitasatosporales; family Streptomycetaceae; genus Streptomyces; species Streptomyces sp. NPDC005485. Next base: position 43,658 of record NZ_JBEXDZ010000010.1, read on the forward strand.
CCGATGTCACCACCGGCGACCGGGCCACCGCGAGCGGTCTGCAGCGACTTGTGGTCGGCACCGTAGATGACGGCCTTGCGGCAGTGCTCGTTGTCGAACGGGGCGACCGTCTGCGGGAAGACCGCGTAACGGACGTAGCCGGAGACCGGGTTGTCCAGGTTGCCCTTGTGCTGCTTCAGGGCGGTGGTGCGGCCCTGCGGGGAGAGGCCGGTCTGCGTCATGTCCAGGTCGTAGTCGCCCTTGATCAGGCGCGAGTCCAGGTCATTGGCGTTGGTGAAGAAGTTGACCGTGACCTTGTCCGGGAGCGCCTTGCGCACCGGGTCCGAGGCCTGCTTCCACTCGGTGTTGCGGACGAGCGTCAGCGACTTGTTCGGCGTGTACGACTCGAACTTGTACGGGCCGGAGGAGAACGGGTGCAGGCCGTACTTGGACTTGGTGTCCTTGTCCTGGCGCACCGGCGACGACGAGGTCATCGCGAGGATTTCCTCGAAGTCCGAGTTGGCCGCGGGCAGCTTGAAGACGATGGTCTTGTCGTCGGGCGTCTCGATCGCCTTCAGACCCAGCTTGTCCTTGGACTTGTCCTTGTAGGGACCCTTGTACTCGCCCTTGGGGTCGAGGATGTCCTTCGCGTAGACCGGTCCGCCGGACAGCACGTCCTGCGCCCACTGACGCTCGATGCCGTACTTGATGTCCTTGGAGGTGATCGGCTTGCCGTCCTCCCACGTCACACCGTCACGCAGGGTGTACGTGTAGGTCTTGCCGTCGTCGGAGACCTTGGCGGTGCTGGTGGCGAGGTCCGGCGTGACCTTGGTGCCGCCGGCGCCCGGGGCCGTGGCGCCGGTGACGAGCTGACGGCTGTAGTAGCGCATGAAGTTCCAGGCGAACCCGTAGTAGCCGCGCGTGGTGTCCCACGAGTCGGCGTCCTGGGCGCTGGCGAACTTCAGCGTGCCGCCCGTCTTGGTGGAGGCATTGGCGACCTTGTTGTTACCGGCGTTGAAGCCGGCCGCGCCGCCCTTCTTGCCGTCACTGTTGTCGTCGCCGCCGCCGCACGCAGCCGTGCTGAGCAGTGCTGCGACCACGGCAGCTGCGGCCACGGCCTGCTTGCGCCGCCCTGTGGTGCGTTGGGTAGTCACGATCTCGGATCCTCCGTGTGTGTAGCGGCCCGTGGATAGGTCACGGGCCCGGGGGTACGGCAGTTCAGCGAGAACCCTTCGGGTCGAGCGCGTCACGCACGCCGTCGCCGAAGAGGTTGAAGGAGAGGACGGTGATGAAGATCGCTACACCGGGGATCACCATGTACATGGGGTCCGAGTCGTAGTAGTCGATCGCCGCGGAGAGCATCTGTCCCCAGGACGCCGTGGGCGGCTTGACTCCCACGCCGAGGAAGCTGAGCGCCGCCTCGGTGAGGATGTTGGTCGGGATCATCATCGTCGTGTACACGATGATGGGCGCGATCAGGTTGGGCAGGAGCTCCTTGAACAGGATGTACATCCGCCCGGCCCCGAGGCTGCGGGCAGCCTCGACGTATTCGCGCTCCCGCATCGACAGCGTCTGGCCGCGCACCACACGGCCGACATAGGGCCAGCCGAAGAATCCGATCACCAGGATCATCACGAACAGGCGCACGCCCGTGCCGGTCAGGCCCAGCATCTCGTTCGGCATGACCGAGACCAGCGCGATGATGAACAGCAGTTGAGGGAAGGCCAGCAGGCCGTCCATGACCCGGCTGATGACCGAGTCGATCCAGCCGCCGAAGAAGCCGGCGAGGATGCCCAGGACGGTTCCGAGGGCGATCGCGACCAGGGCGGACAGGAAGCCGACCAGGAGCGAGATGCGGGAACCGTAGATGATGCGGGCGAAGATGTCGCGGCCGCTGACCGGTTCGACACCGAGGAGGTGGTCCCCGCTGATGCCGCCCAGGGACCCCGTGGGGGTCGAGAAGAGCGGGTCGATGAGGTCCTCGTGGTGCGTCTCGGGGTCCTGCCCGACCAGGTTCGTGATCACGGGCGCGAGGATCGCGATCAGGATGAGCACGAGCACGACGACACCGCCCGTGAGGGCGAGCTTGTCCCGCTTGAGGCGCTCCCAGGCGATCCGCCCGAGGGAGCGTCCTTGTACCGCCGCCTTGGTCTCGGCAGCGCTCGCGGCCGCCGCTTCCTCGGCCGCGCTCGGGGCCGCGTCCGTGGTCGGCTCGTGCAATGGTGCCGTCATCGTGGCAGGGACCCCTCTCAACCGGCGGTGGCCGGCCCACACTTGCCGCTGTAGCGGCGTGATCAGTCCGTCGTACACAGGGACGAAGCCCCTGGAGCGGGAGTCTTCAACGCCTCGGCGATCTGTTGGAAGACGTGAAGGTGAATGGATGCCTAAACGTGATGCTGTCTGCGGGGTTCCGTTATCCGGACGGCGGGTAACGCGGGTCGGACGGCGGATATTTGGCCCCTTAAGGCGCAGCGAGGTACTTAATCGGCGCGCCTATGCCATTACGGACATCTCACTCGAAGACTTCGAGGCCGCAGGTCAACTCACTGCCGGCACTCGCAGGAAAGGGTGCGCCGGGTGACCCTGCGGGGCTCAGTAGGCCCGCGGGTACCCGTATCCGCCGGCTGCCGGCGCCTGGGCCTGCGCCGGAGCGGCGTGTGCCTCGCGGTCGTAGAAGGGCCTGGCGTTGGCTCTCAGCCACATCGCCACCGGGTCGGACTCGTCGGACATCGCGACGGTCGAGACCGGCAGCCCGTCCGGCACCGCGGAGATGGACTGCTGCATCATCGCCCGCACCGAGTCGACGGCGGGCGGCGAGGTGTCGTACACATCGAGGCCGATGGCCAGGTACGGCGCCCCGTGCGCGGGCTGCACCCAGGCGCGGCGCAGCGAGCGCACCGCGGAGGTGCGGTGCGCGTTCTGCGTGAGCAGGGCGTAGAACTGCGGGATCTCGATGCCCGGCTCGGAGAGCTGGAGCGGACCGGCGGGCTGGCGCTCCAGGCCCGCGGCGATCCGGCGCAGATCCAGCCACGGGATGCCGACGCCGCCGCCGGGAGCGTGCGGATTGAGCCAGAGGCCGAACTGGTCGGGGTAGAGGGTGCGGGCGACGTCGAGTCCGTCCACGACCTCGTACGACCTGTTCCAGCCGCTGGCGGAGAGTTCCTGGGCGGAGGTGACGCACGGCGCGTACCCGTACCCGCCGACCTCCATGTTCCCGTACTGCGCGTCCGGGGATCCGGCCTGGCCGTGCCAGAGCAGCATCCAGACCTGGCCGGACGACGGGGTCGCGAGCGCGCGAAGGAGCGCCTCGTAGGCGTCGTAACGCCCGGGCGTCACCTGGCGCAGCATGTGCTCGACCTGCCCGGCCGCAGCCGTGCCCGACGCGCTCACCTTCAACCGCCCCTTCGCTCCACCATCACGACATCACAGCCGATATCGCAACCGGCGTCATCACCGGCATCACGACGAACTCGTCAACATTTCGACCGAGCCATGAAACCAGCTTAAGCGGCGATCCTGACAGCGACTTGACGCACACCGCGGGAGGTGTCCGCGCCGTTTTCCCCGCGGCCGGTGCCCCTCCCGGTGGGCGGTCAGTACCCGTGCTGGTAGAAGGGCCGCACCCGCTCGCGCATCCAGTCGCCGACCGGGTCCTGCGCCACGTCCATGAACACCATGTTCACCGGGCGGCCCACCGGCACCCGGCCCAGCGCGCGGCCCAGCGCGTCCAGCAGGAGCGTGCGGTCGGCCTCCCAGGCGGACAGTTCGACGCCGATGAACATCACCGGGTCGGAGGTCTCGATGGCGGCCAGGCAGCGGCGGGCGCTCAGCACCAGGCCGGTCGCCGCGAACTCCGCCGAGGCCGCGGCCAGGAAGTCCACCGGGTCCTCCTGCCAGTCCGGCTCGAACAGCCGCACCCGGGCGCCGCTCGCGGTGCCGTCCAGCGGGGTCCGGCCGGCTCGGCACAGTTCGGCGACCGCGAGGGGCGGCAGCGGGATGCCCACCAGGCCGTCCGGGTTCACGGCGATGCCGACCTGCGGGGGCAGCCCGCGGGCGAACTCGACGGCGGGCGCGATCGTGTACGACATGTGGCCGCCGACGACCTGGCGGAACTGTTCCTCGGAGCTGAAGACGGGCACGTACGCCTGCCCTTCGATCTCCAGCGTCGGCAGGTCGAGCGGGCCCTGGTGCGGGCCGCCGCCGTTGGGCAGCGGGATCCAGAGGAAGCTGCGGCCGAGGACCTCGACGATGCGGCCGCCTGCGGAGGGCACCCCGAGGGCCGCGGCGAGCACCTCCTCCAACTCGTTTCCGGGCCAACCGCCGTGCGGATGGGGGTGCGCCTGTGCCGGGATGTCCATCTGCCTACCGCCTGCTCCGAACCACTGTTCCGGCTGGAAAGGTTAATGGGTTCACACGAAGCCCTCCGCTGCGAAACCTCCGCCCGACCGCTCAGCCGCCGAAGTCGATCCGCCGCAGCACGTCCGCCGCGTCCTGGTCGATGAGCACCGCCGAGCCGCAGCCCTCCGGGAGGTCGCCGTTCTCGACCGAGCGCAACAGCCGGGCGGCGGCGCCACGATGACGGGCGAACGCGTACCGCGAGACACCTCGGCCGCGCTCGCGCTGGCCCTCCAGGGCGGTGTCCGGGGTGACGTCGAGCAGCAGGAGGTGCAGGGTGCCGCCGCGGCGTCGGGCCTCGCGGGCGAGCCAGCGGCGCACCCAGGCCTGCGTGCCGCAGTCGTGCACCACGGCTGCGGTGCCGGAGCGCAGCACACGGCGCAGGCCCGCGTAGTGCGCGAGGCGGACGAGGGGGCGGTAGACCGCGTACGGCAGCCGGCGGGCGATCCGCTCGTCCCAGCGGTCGCGGGTGTCCTGCGAGTCGACGCGGGCGCCCGTGACGGCACGCCGCATCAGGGTCGACTTCCCGCTGCCGGGGAGCCCGGTGACGACGACGAGGTCGGCCGCGCCGAAGCTCAGGCCGTGCGGGCTGCGTCCGGCGCGCTCGCGCAGATCACGGACGACGGCTCCCGGCCGCGCACCGCACGCCTCCCGGGCCGGAGCGCCGGGCTGATCGGGCAACGCGACACCCGAGGTCGTCGCGTACGACGTCGTCCGATACGCCGAGGTCCGGTACGCCGAGGTCCTGTTCACCGTGATCGTCCTCCCCTTGGGTCTGGAGATCCCCATCCCCGTCGAGTGTAAAGAGAAGGTAATGCGCGGTGCCTCTGTTTTCCGTCCTCTTCCTGCAACAGCCCTGCTACAGGCGGCTGTGCGGGGTACCGCTGCCGTGCCGGCCGACCGCGTGCAATGATGTGCGCGCCAACTGCATACCGGCCGCTTGAATCCGCGCGGGAGAGTTCCGGGTACGTACGTCTGCCCGGACGCCGAAGGAGCAAGTCCCTCCCTTGAATCTCTCAGGCCCCGTTACCGCGCGGGCGAGGCACATCTGAAAAGCGGGCCGCTCTCCGGCGGCCCCACCCAAGGTGCAAGTCATGTCCACCGTTTCGCGGGGTCGTGATGAACCTCTCAGGTTCCGATGACAGATGGGGAGGAACGCCTCGCCGTCTTGCCTTGCCGTCATGCCTTGGGAGCCCCACCGATGAGCAGTAACGCACCCCGTCTGACCGCGCTCGATGCCCTGCATCGCTCGCTCGGCGCGACGATGACCGACTTCGCGGGCTGGGACATGCCCCTGCGGTACGGCTCCGAGCGCGACGAGCACCTCGCCGTCCGCACGAAGGCGGGCCTCTTCGACCTCTCCCACATGGGCGAGATCACCGTCACCGGCCCCGAGGCCGCAGCGCTTCTCAACCACGCGCTGGTCGGCAACATCGCCTCGGTCGGCGTCGGCCGCGCCCGCTACACGATGATCTGCCGGGCGGACGGCGGCATCCTGGACGACCTGATCGTGTACCGGCTCCAGGAGCACGAGTACATGGTGGTCGCCAACGCCTCCAACGCGCAGGTCGTGCTGGACGCCCTGGTGGAACGTGCCGCCGGCTTCGACGCCGAGGTCCGCGACGACCGTGACGCGTACGCCCTGATCGCCGTGCAGGGCCCCGAGTCCCCCGGCGTCCTGAAGTCCCTCACCGACGCCGACCTCGACGGCCTCAAGTACTACGCCGGTCTGCCGGGCACGGTCGCCGGCGTCCCCGCCCTCATCGCCCGCACCGGCTACACCGGCGAGGACGGCTTCGAGTTGTTCGTGAAGCCCGAGCACGCCGTCGAGCTGTGGCAGGCACTGACCAAGGCCGGCGAGGGTGTCGGCCTCGTCCCCTGCGGCCTGTCCTGCCGCGACACGCTGCGCCTTGAGGCCGGCATGCCGCTGTACGGGCACGAGCTGACGACGGAGCTGACGCCGTTCGACGCCGGGCTCGGGCGGGTCGTGAAGTTCGAGAAGGAGGGCGACTTCGTGGGGCGTACGGCTCTGGAGGCCGCCGCCGAGCGCGCCGCCTCCGAGCCCCCGCGCGTTCTGGTCGGTCTGATCGCCGAGGGCCGCCGGGTCCCGCGCGCCGGGTACCAGGTCGTCGCCGACGGCCAGGTCATCGGCGAGGTCACCTCCGGCGCGCCCTCCCCCACCCTGGGCAAGCCGATCGCGATGGCGTACGTCGACGCCGCGCACGCCGCGCCGGGCACCGCCGGTGTCGGGGTCGACATCCGGGGCAGTCACGAGCCGTACGAGGTCGTGGCGCTGCCCTTCTACAAGCGCCGGAAGTAGACACTGGCCGCGGGCCCGGACCGACCCCGCGCCCCGCTTCCCGGCTCACCAGCAGCCCCTGCAGTCCCCCATTCACCAGCACTCCCCTGCGTACAGGAGAATTCAGGCCATGAACAACCCCCAGCAGCTTCGTTACAGCAAGGAGCACGAGTGGCTGTCGGTCGCCGAGGGCGGCGTCGCGACAGTCGGCATCACCGAGTTCGCGGCCAACGCGCTCGGCGATGTCGTCTACGCCCAGCTTCCGGAGGTCGGTTCCACGGTGACCGCGGGTGAGTCCTGCGGTGAGCTGGAGTCGACCAAGTCGGTGAGCGACCTGTACTCCCCGGTCAACGGCGAGATCACCGAGATCAACGAAGACGTGGTCAACGACCCGTCGCTGGTGAACTCCGCGCCCTTCGAGGGCGGCTGGCTGTTCAAGGTACGCGTCACGGACGAGCCGGACGACCTGCTCTCCGCCGACGAGTACACCGCCTTCTCCGCCGGCTGAGGATCGTAGAACCCATGTCGCTTCTGAACACACCCCTGCACGAGCTGGACCCGGACGTCGCCGCCGCCGTCGACGCCGAACTGGACCGGCAGCAGTCCACCCTCGAAATGATCGCCTCCGAGAACTTCGCTCCGGTCGCCGTCATGGAGGCCCAGGGCTCGGTCCTCACCAACAAGTACGCCGAGGGCTACCCGGGCCGTCGCTACTACGGCGGCTGCGAGCACGTCGACGTGGTCGAGCAGATCGCCATCGACCGCGTCAAGGCGCTCTTCGGCGCCGAGCACGCCAATGTGCAGCCCCACTCGGGCGCCCAGGCCAACGCCGCCGCGATGTTCGCGTTGCTCAAGCCCGGCGACACGATCATGGGCCTGAACCTCGCGCACGGCGGGCACCTGACGCACGGCATGAAGATCAACTTCTCCGGCAAGCTGTACAACGTGGTCGCCTACCACGTCGACGACGCCACCGGCCAGGTCGACATGGCCGAGGTCGAGAAGCTCGCCAAGGAGTCCAGGCCCAAGCTGATCGTGGCCGGCTGGTCCGCCTATCCGCGCCAGTTGGACTTCGCCGCGTTCCGCCGGATCGCGGACGAGGTCGGCGCCTACCTCATGGTCGACATGGCGCACTTCGCCGGTCTGGTCGCGGCGGGGCTGCACCCCAACCCCGTCCCGCACGCCCACGTCGTCACCACGACCACCCACAAGACGCTGGGCGGCCCGCGCGGTGGCGTGATCCTCTCCACCGCCGAGCTGGCGAAGAAGATCAACTCAGCGGTCTTCCCGGGTCAGCAGGGCGGTCCGCTGGAGCATGTGATCGCGGCCAAGGCGGTCTCCTTCAAGGTCGCCGCCTCGGACGAGTTCAAGGAGCGCCAGCAGCGCACCCTGGACGGCGCGCGCATCCTGGCCGAGCGTCTGGTCCAGGACGACGTGAAGGCCGTGGGCGTGGACGTCCTGTCCGGTGGCACCGACGTGCACCTGGTCCTGGTCGACCTGCGCAACAGCGAGCTCGACGGGCAGCAGGCCGAGGACCGTCTCCACGAGGTCGGCATCACGGTCAACCGGAACGCGATCCCGAACGACCCGCGTCCGCCGATGGTCACCTCGGGCCTGCGCATCGGCACGCCCGCCCTCGCCACCCGCGGCTTCACCGCCGAGGACTTCACCGAGGTCGCGGACATCATCGCCGAGGCGCTGAAGCCCGCCCACGACGCCGGGTCCCTGAAGGCCCGGGTGTCCGCTCTGGCCGACAAGCACCCGCTGTACCCCGGCCTGAAGTAGTTTCGTTCGCTTTCCGTCGTACGAGGTTTTTCTCGTTTTTCTCTCGTACCGGTATCTTTCGTACGAACGTCCGGGGCACCGCGCACACTGGAAGGTGAGCGCGGTGCCCCGCCGTATGCACTGCCCTCTGCGTCACCCCTGGCGGACAACGGCGTCCGCCGACCACACCTAGGAGTCCCCCGTGGCCATCTCGGTCTTCGACCTGTTCTCGATCGGCATCGGCCCGTCCAGCTCCCACACGGTCGGCCCGATGCGCGCGGCCCGCATGTTCGCGCGCCGCCTGCGCAACGAGGACCTTCTCGACCGGGCCACCTCGATACGCGCCGAGCTGTACGGCTCGCTGGGCGCCACCGGACACGGGCACGGCACCCCCAAGGCGGTACTGCTCGGCCTGGAGGGCGCCTCCCCGCGCACCGTGGACGTGGAGGGCGCGGACATCCGCGTGGAGGAGATCCGCACCGGCGGACGCCTGAACCTCCTCGGCACGCACGAGATCGCCTTCTCCTACGACGACGACCTGGTCCTGCACCGCCGCAAGGCGCTGCCGTACCACGCCAACGGGATGACGCTCTTCGCGTACGACACCGCCGGCGCCCTCGTGCTGGAGAAGACGTACTACTCGGTCGGCGGCGGCTTCGTGGTCGACGAGGACGCGGTGGGCGAGGACCGCATCAAGCTGGACGACACGGTCCTGAAGTACCCCTTCCGCACGGGCGACGAACTGCTGCGGCTGGCCGGGGAGACCGGCCTGTCGATCTCGGCGCTGATGCTGGAGAACGAGCGGGCGTGGCGCACCGAGGAGGAGATCCGCGAGGGGCTCCTCGACATCTGGCGTGTCATGCAGGCCTGCGTGTCCCGCGGCATGTCCCGCGAGGGCATCCTGCCGGGCGGCCTGAAGGTGCGCCGCCGCGCCGCCGTCTCGGCCCGCCAGCTGCGCGCCGAGGGCGACCCGCTGGCGCACGCCATGGAGTGGATCACGCTCTACGCGATGGCCGTGAACGAGGAGAACGCCGCGGGCGGGCGAGTGGTGACAGCCCCCACGAACGGCGCCGCGGGCATCATCCCCGCGGTCCTGCACTACTACATGAACTTCGTGCCCGGCGCGGACGAGGACGGCGTCGTCCGGTTCATGCTCGCCGCCGGAGCCATCGGCATGCTCTTCAAGGAGAACGCCTCCATCTCCGGCGCCGAGGTCGGCTGCCAGGGCGAGGTCGGTTCGGCCTGCTCGATGGCGGCGGGCGCGCTCGCCGAGGTCCTCGGCGGCTCCCCCGAGCAGGTCGAGAACGCGGCCGAGATCGGCATGGAGCACAACCTCGGCCTCACCTGCGACCCGGTCGGCGGCCTGGTGCAGATCCCCTGCATCGAGCGCAACGGCATGGCCGCGGTCAAGGCCGTCACCGCCGCCCGCATGGCCATGCGCGGCGACGGCTCCCACAAGGTCTCCCTCGACAAGGTCATCAAGACCATGAAGGAGACGGGCGCGGACATGTCCGTCAAGTACAAGGAGACGGCCCGGGGCGGGCTCGCGGTGAACATCATCGAGTGCTAGCCGCAGGGGCCCGGCGCACCGGGCCAGGACCGCGCAAGGCTGACTTGCCCTATCCCCGCAGGGCGCGCACGCTGGGACTGTGAGTGACATCACGGGTGCGAATTGAGAAAGTATGACCGCTTCTGATCAGGGTTCCGGTCACTACGGGTGGTCGCCCGATGCCGTCACGGCCACCGTCGGCCCGGGAGGCATCGTCACGGGCTGGAGCGAGGGTGCCCGGCGGCTGCTGGGCTACCGCGCCGCGGAGGTCGTGGGGCATGCCGCGGCCGAGCTGCTCGCCACGCGCGAGTCCTCCGAGACGGCCGGGCTCGCCCTGATCGACTCGCAGGAATGGAGCGGCACCGCCGCACTCCTTCATCGGGACGGCCACCGCGTCGACGTCACTCTGCATGCCCATCCCTCGCTGGACGGCGACGGCAAGCCCCAGGGTTTCGTAGTGACCGCCACGTCGGACACCGCCGGGTCGGGACCCGACAGGAAGATGATGGAGTGGGCGTTCGCCCAGGCCTCGATCGCCCTGTCCACCTACGCCACCGGTTCGCGTGCCTGGCAGCTGAACGCGGTCGCCTCGGGCAGCGAGCCGGCGCGGAAGGGCGCACCGCGCACGTCGCCGTACCCCGACCTCCTGGACGGGGGCCACACCGACGAGGGGTTCCTGCGGCGCGTCCGGCGGGTGGCCGAGGAGGCCAGGCCGATGCGCTACGAGCACCTCACTCCGGCTCCGCCCGACGCCCGCGGGCACGCCTGGATCATCGAGATGTGGCCCGTCAGGGATCCCTCCACCGGCCAGGTGTGCGGAGTCGGCACCGCGACCTTCGACAGCAGCGAACAGCACCGGGCCCGGCAGCGGCTGGCCCTGCTGAACGAGGCCGGCACCCGTATCGGCACGACTCTGAACGTGACCCGCACCGCGCAGGAACTCGCCGATCTGGCCGTCCCCCGGCTCGCCGACTTCGTCAGCGTGGACCTGCTCGACTCCGTGACCCGTGGGGAGGAGCCGGTGCCGGGGCCGGTCGACGCCACCGTGATGCTTCGGCGGGTGGCGCACCAGTCCCGCGCCGCGGGCGTACCCGAGGCGAGCGTCGGTCTCGGGAAGATCGACGCCTATCCCGCGTTCTCCCCGCCCGCCCGCTGCCTGGCCACCGGCCGCCCGGTGCTCAGCGGGACGGACGATCCCGACTTCGGGCGGTGGGTCGCCCTGGACGAGGCCCGCAGCAGCAGCGTTCGGACGCACGGGTTCCACTCGCTCATGGCGGTCCCGCTGCAGGCCCGCGGGATCACGCTCGGGGTGGCGGTCTTCACCCGGAGCACCACCTCGGCCCCCTTCGCGCAGGACGATCTGATCCTCGCCGAGGAACTGGCGGGCAGGGCGGCCGTAGGTGTGGACAACGCGCGCCGCTACACCCGGGAGCGCACCAACGCGCTCACCCTCCAGCGCAGTCTGCTGCCGCGTGAGCTGCCCGAGCAGACGGCCGTCGAGGTCGCGTACCGCTATCTGCCGGCCGGCTCGGGGGCCGGTGTGGGCGGCGACTGGTTCGACGTGGTTCCGCTGTCCGGCACCCGGGTCGCCCTGGTCGTCGGGGACGTGGTCGGCCATGGCATCCAGGCATGCGCCACCATGGGGCGGCTCCGTACCGCGGTGCGCACCCTCGCCGACGTCGACCTGCCCCCGGACGAACTCCTCACCCACCTCGACGACCTGGTCACGCACCTCTCCTCGGACAAGGACGACGCCGCCCCGAACGAGCCGTATGCCGTCACGGGTGAGATCGGCGCCACCTGCCTGTACGCCGTCTACGACCCGGTCGCCCGCGTCTGCACCCTCGCCAGCGCCGGCCATGTGCCACCCGTGCTGGTCCTCCCCGACGGCACGGTCAGCGTCGTACGACTCAACCCGGGGCCGCTGCTGGGCGTCGGGGGTCTGCCCTTCGAGGCCACCGAGCTGGAGCTGCCCGAGGGCAGTCTGCTCGCCTTCTGCACCGACGGTCTGATCGAGGCGCGCGACCATGACATCGGCCTCGGCCTCGACCGGCTGTGCGCGGTGCTGGCCTCCCCGGTCCCCTCGTTGGAGGTCACCTGCGACGCCGTACTCGAGTCGCTGCTGCCCGAGAGCCCCGACGACGACGTGGCCCTGCTCCTCGCGCGCACCCGTGCCCTGCACACCGACCAGGTCGCCGCCTGGGCCCTGCCCTCCGACCCCGCGATCGTCGCCGACGCCCGGGCGCAGGCCGCCCGCCAGCTCGCCGTCTGGGGACTTGAGGAGGCGGCGTTCGTCACCGAACTGGTGGTGAGCGAGCTGGTCACCAACGCCATCCGGTACGGAAGCGTGCCCATCGGCCTGCGGCTGATCCGGGACCGGACGCTGATCTGCGAGGTCTCCGACGCCAGCAGCACCGCCCCCCATCTGCGCCGCGCCCGCACCTACGACGAGGGCGGCCGCGGGCTGCACATGGTCGCCCGGCTCACCCAGGGCTGGGGCACCCGGCAGACCTCCCGGGGCAAGACCATCTGGGCCGAGCAGCTCCTCCCGGTCAGCTGACCATGACCGAGCACACGGGCGACCCGAGCCCGGAGCCCGCCGCGCACGCGAGCGCCGCCGAGGCCGGCGGTACGCACACGCTCGGTCTGCTCTACCCGCCGGCCGGCCGCGGGCGCGAATACACCACGATGCAGCTCGCCTTCATCGGCGGGCTCGCGGAGGCCGCCACCCCGCACGGCTACGACCTGCTGCTCTCCCCCGGCGACTCGCAGAGCGATCCCTCGTTCAGGCGGATCGTCGACGAGCGACGGGTGGACGGCGTGATCGTCATGGAGATCCGACGGGAGGACGACCGCGTCGAACACCTCAGCAAGGTGGCCTTCCCCTTCGTCGCCATCGGCAGGAACCGCAGGGCGGAGGAGGCCGGCTGGGTCGACCTGGACTTCGCCGGCCTGGCAGGCGGCTGCGTTCGGCACCTCGCCGACCTCGGCCACCGCAGAATCGCGTTCGTCAACAGATCGGAGCAACTGTTCAACAGCGGCTACGGGCTGGCGCGCCTCGGGGACGAGGGCTACGGCGCGGCCATGACGGAGCTGGGACTCTCTCCGCACTCCTACCTCTGCGGTGACGACCTCGCCTCGGGGGAGGCGGTCGTGGAGCGGATCCTGCTGGACGACCCGGCAACCACCTCTCTGGTCACCATGAACGAGGCCGCTCTGGAGGGCGTGTACCGCGGGCTGACGCGTCACGGCCGCAGCGTGCCGCGTGACTTCTCGGTCGTCGGGGTGGCGGCCAGCCCTTGGGCGGAACAGGTGAGCCCGCAGCTCACCGCGGCCGAGATACCCGCCCGGGAGATGAGCCGGGTCGCCGTCGACCTGATGGTCAAGCGCCTCGCCTCACCCGGCTCGGCTCCCCGGCACGTCCTGCTGAAGCCTCTGATCACCCTTCGCGCCAGTACCGGGCCCTGCCGTCCGGTGCCCGGTTCGGAGCCCGAATCGGAATTCCCGGATCTTGACGACTTCGATTTCTGACGCACGCCCGCACGCCCGCACGCCCGCACGTCCGCAGGTCCGAAGGCCCGCACGATCCGCGCGAGCCCCGATCACAGAGTGGAAGTGGAGCATGTCGTACACCGTCGACCGCCGCGGCTTCCTGCGTGCCGCAGGCGCGGGAACAGCCGCCCTCGGCCTCGGTGGGGCCCTGGCCTCCTGCGGCTCGGACAAGCCGGGCGCGACCACCCTCGTCTGGTGGGACTACTTCACCCTGGACAACTTCCAGCCCGGAATGACGGCCCTCATCAAGGACATCGAGGCCAACGTCCCGGATGTGAAAATCCAGCGGCGGACCTTCCCGTTCGCGGACCTGGAGCGGCAGCTCACCCTGGGTGCCATCTCCGGTGATCTGCCGGACATCGCCATCGTCGACAACGTCTCCATGAACACCCTGGGCGGCAGCGGCCTGCTGGCCGACCTCACCGACAGGGTCGAGAAGTGGGGCCAGGCCGACCACTACTACGAAGGCCCCTGGGCCGGCTGCCAGGTAGGCGGGAAGACGCTGGGGATCCCCAACAACAGCAACTGCCTCGCCCTGTACTACAACACCGAGATGCTCCGGTCCGCCGGGGTGAAGCCGCCCACCACCTGGGACGAGCTCGCCGCCGCGGCAGCGCGGCTGACGTCCGGGGACCGCTTCGGCCTGGCACTGAGCGCGATCAGAACCGAGGAGGGCGTCTTCCAGTTCCTGCCTTTTCTGTGGCAGGCGGGCGGCGACCTCGACACCTTCGCCACCCATGGCGCGACGGCGCTGTCCTTCCTCGACGACCTGGTCGCCAAGGGCTCACTGTCCGAGCAGTGCGTGGGCTGGACCCAGCAGGACGTCAACACCCGGTTCATCAACAAGCGCGCCGCCCTGCAGATCAACGGCCCCTGGCAGATCCCCACGCTCAAGAAGGCGAATCTCGAGTGGGATGTCGTCCCCCTGCCCCGCGACAAGGAGGCCGCCACCTGCCTGGGCGGCGAGAACTGGGTCCTGATGGCGAAGAGCCGGCATCTCGACAAGGCGTGGCAGGTCCTGGAGTACACCCAGCGTCCCTCCGTTCTGGTGCCCTATCTGGTGTCGTTCGGCGAACTCCCGGCCCGCAAGGACCTGGCCGACGCGGGCACCTGGGCGTCCGATCCGGCACTGCGGCTCTTCCTCAGCCAGCTGCCGCTCGCCCGGCCGCGCCAGTACGGACCGCACTACTCCGACATCTCGCAGACCGTCGCCGAGGCGGAGCAGGCCGTCCTCACCGGTTCCAGCGCCCCCTCCGCCGCGGCGAAGGCAGCCGCCGCCAAGATCGACAAGGCGCTGGGGCGGACATGAGACCACCCCCTGGCCGTCGCACACCACCCGTGAAGGGGCCGCACCGCCGCGCCCCCCTCGCGATGCGGCCGGGCGGCCGCACCCCCCTGTCCGCCCGCCGCCGACGGCAGGGGTACCTGTTCTGCCTGCCGGGACTGGCCTTCCTCGCCCTCTTCCTCGCCTATCCGCTGTTCTACAACGCGTGGACGTCCGTCCACGACGTGAACCTGAGCGGCCTGCTCGGCGGGGGCGAGCCGTTCAACGGCCTCGCCAACCACCGCGCCGTGCTGTCCGACCCGGAGTTCTGGCACTCGGTGCGCCTCTCGGTGGTCTTCACCCTGGGATCGCTGTTCTTCCAGTTCACCATCGGCTTCGCCCTGGCCCTGCTCTTCGTCCGGCCGTTCCCCCTGAACGGTCTGCTCCGCTCCCTGCTGCTGGTGGCCTGGCTGCTTCCGCCCGTGGTCAGCGGAACCCTCTTCCGCTGGCTGCTCGACGCGGACTCCGGCGCCTACGACGCCCTGCTCCGGTCGGCGGGACTGGGCAGCCTGTCCCACGACTGGCTCACCGACCCGCACACCTCGCTCGGCGGAGTCGTCTTCGCCAACGTCTGGGTCGGGGTGCCCTTCAACATGCTGCTGCTCCTGGTGGGGCTGCACACGATCGATCCCGAGCTGTACGAGGCCGCCGCCATCGACGGCGCGAACGCCTGGCAGCGCTTTCGCAGGATCACCCTCCCGCTGATGCGACCGGTCTCGGTGACCGTGCTGCTGCTCGGCCTCATCTACACCTTCAAGGTCTTCGACATCGTCTTCGTGATGACGGGCGGCGGACCCATCGACGCGACCCGCGTGCTGTCCCTCTACGTCTACGAGGTCTTCTTCACGTTCTTCCGCTTCGGGCAGGGAGCCGCCGCGGGCCTGCTGCTGCTCGTCGTACCCCTGCTCGTGGGCGTGTTCTACGTCCGCCGGCTGCGGCGGGAGCAGGCCGAGGAAGGTGCGACGTGAGACCGCCGCGCCGCCCCTGGCTGCTCACGGGCGCGGCGACGCTGATCACCGCGGCCTTCCTGCTGCCGGTGTACTGGATGGCCAAGACCAGCCTCACGAAGCCGGACCGGATCCTGACCGCGTCCCCGCAGTGGGTCCCTTCACCGGTTACCGGGGAGAACTACTCGACGGCACTGGCCTACGCGGGGCTGACCCGGGCCCTGCTCAACAGCCTGGTGATCTCCTGCGGGGTGGTGGCGCTCACCCTGCTGCTGGGCGTCCCGCTCGGCTACGCGCTCGCCCGCATCCGGATGCGCGGCTCGGGCGCGATGGTGCTCGCCCTGCTCGTCGCCCAACTGCCGCCCGCCATCGTGCTGGCGGCGCCACTGTTCATCCTCGAACACCGGGCCGGTGTCGACAACACGTACCTGGGCCTGATCGCCGCCGACACCACCCTCACCCTGCCCTTCACGGTGATCGTGCTGCGCCCGGTGCTGCGGAGTGTCCCGCCCGAGCTGGAGGAGGCCGCGCTCGTCGACGGCTGCGGACTGCCCGGCGTACTGCTGCGCGTCGTACTGCCGGTCATGGCGCCCGCCCTGGTCGCGGTGGCCGGGCTCTGCTTCCTGATCGGCTGGGGCGAGTTCCTCTTCGGCCTCACCCTCGCCGAGGGACCCGACGTCCAGCCCGTCACCGTCCTGCTCAACGCCTTCGTCGGCCAACACGGAACGTCGTGGGGAGCGCTGATGGCCACCGCCACCCTCATCAGCATTCCGGTGGTCTGCGTCTTCGCCCTCTTCCAGCGCTTCATCGTCGGTGGGCTCGCCTCCGGAAGCGTCAGGGGCTGACGATGCGTCACCTCCTCAGCCGCGGCCGGTGCAGTCCTCTGGAGAGCCATGTCCTCACTCCATCCCCGTGACCACGCGCCCTTCGTCGCGCCGCCCCCCGCCCTCACTCCCGCCGGCCCGAGCGCGCTCGACCCGGTCGTCGCCGCCTCGGTCGTGCACGCCGGCGAGGACGGCGCGGTCCTGGACGTGCGCACCGCGGCCGGGCGCGCCGGCACCCTCAGCCTGCGGCCCGCGACGGCGAAATGCGTACGGGTCACGTTGCGCATGGCGGGAGTGGCGACGGCGCCGCGAGCCTCCGTCGTCACCGCGCCGACGGACGCCGGATGCACCACCACGCACTCGCCGGACGCCGTGGTCCTGCGCCTCGACGCCCTCCGGCTGAGCGTCCGTCTCGCGCCTTTCACGATGGAGCTGACCGACCGTCACGGCCGGGTGCTGCGTCAGGCCACCGACGCCCGCGACCCCGACGACGCCCTCACCGTGCTGCCGATGGGCGTCACCGAGCTCGCGGACGGCCGCCTCGTCCACCACGACAGCTGGATCGCCGAGCCCGACGAGCACTTCTACGGTCTCGGCGAACGCTTCACCGGCCTCGACCTGCGCGGGCAGCGCGTCGAGTGCTGGGTCGAGGACGCCAAGGGCTCCACCGGTACCCGCTCCTACCTGGCGAGCCCCTTCCTGATCTCCAGCCGGGGCTACGCCGTGCTCGTCGACACGACCACGGCGGCGTCCTTCGACCTCGCCCACAGCAACACCGGCGCCTGGTCGATGACCGTCCCTGACGAGGTGTTCGACCACTACCTGATCAGCGGCTCCCCCGCCGAGTGCCTAGCCGGGTACCGCGACCTCACCGGCCCCGCCCTGCTGCCGCCCAAGTGGGCCTTCGGCCCCTGGATCTCCGGCGGATTCCGCAAGGACACCGCGGCGGACGTACGCGAGCGTGCCAGGCAGGTCCGCGAACGGCGCTTCCCCTGCGACGTCCTGCACATCGACACCTACTGGCAGCGGCACGGCTCGTGGTCGGACATGGAGTGGGACACCGAGGCGTTCCCCGACCCACGGGGTCTGGCGGAGGAGCTGACCGGCCAGGGCTTTCGCATCTCGCTCTGGATGAACCCCTGCATCGGGATCGACAGCCCGTACTACGACACGGTGGACCGCAACGGCTGGTTCCTGCACACCTCCTCGGGCGAGACCTGGTGCGGGCAGCTCTGGGGCGGCCACCACCCGGACACGGCGCTGCTGGACCTCACCCACCCCGGGGCCGTCGACTGGTTCCGCGAGCGCATCCGCCTGGCCCTGGCCGCCGGGGCGTCGGTCCTGAAGACCGACTTCGGCGAGGCGGTCCCCGCCGACGCGGTCGCCCACAACGGGATGACCGGCGAGCGCCTGCACAACCTCTACCCCCTCCTCTACAACGACCTGGTCTCCGCGACGACCAGGACCGTGTCGGGCCACGGCCTGACCTGGGGCCGCTCCTCCTGGACCGGTGGCCAGCGCCACGGCGCCAAGTGGACCGGCGACCCCGACGCCCGTTGGCAGGACCTGGCCTCCACCCTGCGAGCCGGTCTCTCCCTCTCCCTGACCGGGCATCCCTTCTGGAGCCATGACATCGGCGGCTTCCACGGCACTCCGGAGGCCGAACTCTTCGTCCGCTGGGCCCAGTTCGGACTGCTCTCACCGCTCAGCCGATTCCACGGCATGACCTCCCGGCTGCCCTGGGACTTCGGCGAGGAGGCGTACGCGGCCGTGCTGCACGCGGCCCGGCTGCGGATGAGCCTGCTGCCCCACCTCCGTACGGCCGCGGCCGAGGCCGTACGCACCGGCGAACCCCTCGCCCGCCCGATGCCCCTGGATCACCCGGACCGCCCCGACGCCCACACCGCCGACCTCCAGTACCTGCTCGGCCCCGACCTGCTGGTCGCCCCGCTGTTCGCGCCGGGAGGGCGGCGGTGGGTCTGGTTCCCGCCCGGCGAGTGGCTGCCGTACTCCGACGCGACGCTCCGTCCGGTCACCGGGCCGGCCTGGCATCAGGTCGAACTCCCTCTCGCCACCGCCCCCTTGTGGCTGCGGGCCGGAGCCCTGCTGGTCACCACGTCTCCCTCCGAGCGTGCGGGCAGCGCCCCCTTCGGCGAGGTGACCGCCGTATGGGTACGGCCACAGTCCCAGCCCTCCCGCACGGCCCGGGCTCTGCTGCGCGACGAGGACGGCACCGGGACCGTCATCACCGCCCGGCTGACCGGCAACCGTCTGACCGTCCGCACCCAGGGGCCGGTTCCCCGACTGCGCCTGGCTGTTCCGGGCTTCACGGGCGAAGCGCTGACAGCCGAAGTGGACGACGTACCCACCGAAGTGGACGTCCGCCCCGTGCCCGAATGGTGAACAGCGGCCGCGACACCTCGTGCCGTCGATGCCGGGGTCGGTGACGACCCGGAGCCGAGGTTCCGGCCGAACCGCCGGATCTCCCGCGCCGGGGCGGGCAGGATGCATCAGTGGATCCTGCAATTCCCGTCCCCCCACCGGCACTTCAGGGAGTCCCCCCATGCTCCGCGGCATCGACGTAAGCGCGTTCCAGTCCGCCACGTACGGCACGGACAGCCTCTCCTTCGTCTTCATCAAGGCGACCGAGGGCCGTTCGTACGTCAACCCCAAGCTCACCGCCCAGACGAAGCACGCCCGCGAGGCCGGCCTCGTCGTCGGCTTCTACCACTTCCTGTGGCCGGGCAACCTCACCGCCCAGGCGGAGTACTTCGTCGCTCACGCCCCCGAGAAGGCCGGTGACATCCTCGCCGTCGACTGGGAGACGACCGGCGAGGGCACGCACGCCTCCAACAGCGAGAAGGACCGCTTCATACGGAAGGTCAAGGAGCTGCGGCCCAACCACCGGGTCGTGCTCTACTGCAACAGAAGCTTCTGGCTGAACGTCGACAGGACCTCGTACGCCGGTGACGGCCTCTGGATCGCCGACTACGTGACGGCGGGCAAACCCCGCATCCAGGCCGCATGGCGCTTCCACCAGTACACGGACAATCCCCGGGACACGAACGTCGCCGACTTCGCGAGCAGGTCCGCACTGCGCGAGTGGGCCGCGGACGGCTGACCGAGCACCCGGCCGGATCTCGACGCGAGGGAACACTTAGGCTCCGGACTGCGGTGCGACAGCGGCCGCACCGAAGAGGGGAGCTTCACGACATGAGCGGGACAGTCACCGCGGTCAGCAGCAACGGGACGTACTCGTTCACCAAGCCGACCCGGGAGAGCATCACGCTGCTCGCCGGGCTCGGGGTGGAGGGGGACGTGCACGCCGGTACGACGGTGAAGCACCGCTTCCGGATGGAGAAGGACGCCTCGCAGCCGAATCTGCGTCAAGTGCACCTGATGCACGCGGAGTTGTTCGACGAGCTGCGGGAGAGCGGGTACGCGGTCGCGGCCGGCGAGCTCGGCGAGAACGTCACCACGCGGGGCGTCGACCTGCTGGGGCTGCCCGTCGGCACGCGGCTGCACCTCGGGGACGAGGCAGTCGTCGAGGTGACCGGGCTGCGCAACCCCTGCGCCCAGATCGACAACTTCCAAAAGGGCCTGATGAAGCAGGTCGTCGGGCGGGACGAGGCCGGGAAGGTCCGCTTCAAGTCCGGGATCATGAGCGTCGTGCTGACGGGCGGCCTGGTGCGGCCCGGGGACTCGATCAAGGTCGAGCTTCCGGAGGGGCCGCACCGGGCACTGGAGATCGTCTGAGGAGGACCCTCAGCCCTTGAAGTCCGCCGGGCGCTCCTTCGGTGCCTCGGCCAGCGCCTTGGTGACCGCGTCGACGCCCTCCTGAAGGCCGTACACCGGCGTACCCGGCTGCTGGCGCCAGGAGTCGTCGAGGCCGCCGGAGTCGACCGTGTCGAAGCCGATCTCGTCGATCAGGTCCCGCACGCGCTGCTTGGCGGCCGCGTCGTCGCCCGCGACGGGGAGGGCCAGGCGGTCGGGGGCGCCGGCCGGGCGCGGGCGGTCCAGGAGGTCCTGGGCGTAGGTGCCGTTGAACGCCTTGATCACGGTGTGGCCGATCTGCTGGGCGGTCCAGCGGCTCTCGGTCAGGCCGTCGTCCTCGATCGCGTCGATCCGGCCGTCCCGCTGCTGCGGGTAGTAGTTGCCGGTGTCGATGACGGCGAATCCCTCGGCGGCCCCGTCGAGGATGCCGTCCGGCAGGCCCGGCACAGCCTTCAGCGGGATCGTGACGACGACGATCTCGGCGCCGCGCGCGGCCTCCTCGACCGGCACGGCGCTCGCCCCGGTCTCCTCGGCGAGCGCGGTGAGGGTCGCAGGGCCACGCGAGTTGGCGATGGAGACCTCGTGACCGACGGCGGTGAACCGCCGGGCCAGGTTGCCGCCGATGTTGCCCGCTCCGATGATGCCGATCTTCATGACAGACCCTTCCGCGATTGATGCATGTGCATACGCCTGATGGCGGCATCAACCTCGGAGGCGTACGACGTATTCCACGCCGCCCGGCGAACGGGTGACGGTCCTCAGATCCGCACCACGATCTTGCCTGTGTGCGTGTTCGACTCCATCAGGCGGTGGGCGTCACGGATGGCGTCGAGACCGTCGAAGACCTCGGCGATCACCGGGCGCAGGGTGCCGTCGGCCAGTCCCGAGTTGATGTAGTGCGCGGCACGGCGGCGGCCCTCGACGGTCCTGGAGACGTTCGGGTTGGCGTAGCCGTGGACGGTGAGCGGCCAGTTCATGGGCAGCAGGGTGGGCTTCTCGGAGAGCCAGCCGTAGCTGATCAGGGTGCCGTCGGGGACGACGGCGTCGCCCAGCGCGGCGAAGCCGGGGCCGCCGATCGCGTCGAGGACGATGTCGACGCCCCGGCCGGCCGTCAGCCGCTTCGCCTCCTTCACGACGTCCTCTTGCTCGGTCACGATCACCTGCTCCGCACCGAGGTCGAGCAGGCGTCGGCGTTTGTCGTCGGTGCGGGTGGTGGCGATCGGGATCGCGCCGGACCGGCGGACCACCTGGAGGGCGGCGGTGCCGACACCGCTGGACGCGCCGGTGACCAGCACCCGGTCGCCGGGCTGCACGCTCGCCGTCCGCAGCAGGGCGCCGTACGCGGTGGAGTAGGTGACCCAGACGGCGGCCGCGGTGACGGCGTCGACTCCGGCGGGCCGGGACACGACGGCGCTCTCGTCCAGCAGGATCCGGTCGCCGTACACGCCGTGGGCGCTGAGTTCGAAGTTGGCAGCCGCCATCACGGGGTCGCCCGGTGCGAAGGCGGTCACGCCCTCGCCGACCGCCTCGACGGTGCCGGCGGCCTCGTAGCCGTTGCGTGAGGCGGGCAGGGTCGGCTGGTAGTAGTAAGTCCCGGCCCGGTAAAGGGCTTCGGCGCGGTTGAGCCCCAACGCCTCGACTCGGACGAGGAGTTCACCGGGGCCGGGTGCGGGCAGCTCGACGTCCTCGACCTTCAGGACGTCCGGGCCGCCGATCTCGTGAAAGAGCACTGCACGTGCGGTAGTTGAAGTCATGCCGTCGACGGTAGGAGCCACGCGTGAGACGGACCATGCCTGCCTGTCTCCCTTTCCTGTCCGTACGTCTCACCCGGGAGTCGGCGCGCTACGGTACGGGCATGGACGTACTCAGCGACGCCATCGCCGCGATGCGCACCGGACGCCCGCACTCCTCGCGCCGGGACAGACACGCGCCCTGGGGGATGCGTTTCGAGGCCTCGGAGGGGGCCGGGTTCCATGTGGTGCTGCAGGGGTCGGCGTGGCTGATCCCTGCGGAGGGCGAGCCGGTGGCGGTCGGACCCGGTGACGTGGTGTTCATGGCGCACGGGCGGGGCCATGCTCTGGCCAGCGGTCTCGACGTCCCGCTGGAGGAGGTACGGCTCGGGCCTGACGGCCGCTGGCCAGGACCGCCGTCCACCGAGAACGGATCGGGCCCGGTGACCGTCATGCTGTGCGGCGCCTACCAACTCGACCGGCATCGCGCCCACCCCCTCCTCTCCGAGCTGCCGGAGGTCGTCCACCTCCCCACCCGCATCGGCACGCACCGCTCGCTGCGGGCGGCCGTCGAGCTTCTCGGCATGGAGCTGGAGGAGCCGCAGCCGGGCTCCGACACCATCGTCACGTCCCTGCTGGACACCCTCCTCCTGTACATCCTGCGCGCCTGGTGGCAGCGCGAGCGGCACGGCGGCGGGCACCCCACCGGCTGGTCGGCCGCCCTCGCCGACCCGCCCGTCGCGGCCGCACTCCGCGCGCTGCACGGCGACCCGTCCCGCCCCTGGACGGTCGAGGAACTCGGCGCCCGCGGCGGCCTCTCCCGCGCGGCCTTCGCCCGCCGCTTCGCGGCCCTGGTGGGCGAGCCCCCGCTGACCTACCTCACCTGGTGGCGCATGATCACCGCCGGGCGGCTGCTCCGCGAGGACGACATTCCCCTCCGTCTCGTCGCCCAACGCACGGGCTACACATCGGAGTTCGCCTTCGCCAAGGCCTTCAAGCGGGAGTACGGGGTGCCGCCGGGCCGGTACCGGAAGCAGGCCTCCTGAGCGGCGTCGCCGGGTGTGCCGAGGGGGCGCCCACCGGAGTCCGGTCGGCGCCCCCTCGTGGGCGGGTCACTTGTTGAGGTGCGCCCAGAACTCGTCGAACGACAGGACCTTGTCGCCGTTGAGGTCGCGGTTGGCGATGATGGCCTCGGCCACCGACTCGGTGACGTTCCAGTCGCCGCCCTGGGCGAGGGCGGTCTTGAACTCGGCGGCCGTGATGGACCCGTCGCCGTCCGTGTCGATCCGCTCGAACTGCTTGCGTGCTTCCTCGATGTCCGCCACCGGATCCGCCCCTTCATGGTGCACTGATGCCAGGCCGTACGGCCCTACTGACGGAGGTCAGATTAACGGTCCGCCCGCGCACGCAGCGCGGCGACCACCCACGCACCCCCGGCATGCCCCCGAGCCCGGGCCTTTCGTGGGTGGCATCGGGCGGGAACCCAAGGAGCGTGTAGTGGCACCAACCCTGCGGGACATTCTCGACGCGGCCGCCCGGGGCGACTTCCCGCCCGCGGACGGCGGTACGACCGTCGTCCCGCAGGCCTGCCGACGGGACGCCGGCGTGCTGTCCTTCACGGCGCACTCCGTCGTCTTCACGGACGAGGATCCGCACTGGGTCCGCGAGACGCTGCGCGCACTGGACTGCGACGCCCTCGCCGCGACCATGAACCCGCGCTTCCTGGCCGCCTTCATGGACCGGACGGGACGTACGGCGGAGACCATCGACGCGGTCCTGGTCGGCTCCCCGCTGCCGGGTGAGCCGCCGCTCGCGCTGACCGAGATCGAGGACGCCGGCCATCCCCGCATCGGCTACGCCCGCGGGCGCCGGGACGAGGTGCGCGCATGGACGGCGGACGGCGGCGTACTGGTGACGGGGCGCGGGATCGCCGGGCGCCTCGAGGTCTCGGTCGAGGTGGACGAGGACGTACGGCAGCGGGGGCTGGGGCGGCGGCTGGTGAGCGCCGCCCGGCATCTCGTGGCCGAGCCGCTGTGGGCGCAGGTCTCGCCGGGGAACGCCCGCAGTATGCGGGCGTTCCAGGCAGCGGGTTACCGGCCGGTGGGCGCGGAGGCACTGCTCATCGCTCGGTAGACGTCAGTGCCACGGCTCGTAGTACGGGTTGCTCTCGCAGTCGCTCATGATCTCGGTCTTGGTCTTCTTGTCGACCGGGCAGACGCCGATGACGTACTGCCGCGCGATGCCGCCGGGGAAGGCGACCTCGACCTGGTCGGCCCACCTGTGGGTGTCGCCGATGGTCTTGTTGACGTCCACGCCGCCGGGGGCGTCGATGTAGTAGTTGAAGCCCGACTTGTACCAGGTCTTGTACAGGTCGTGGTCGTAACTCGTCGAGACGTACGGGGAGGGCTGGTTGACCAGGACGTACTGCTCGACGTCGTACTGCCCGTCGATCACGTCCTTCGGATGGAAGCCCTGCTCGAAGACGGTCGCCGGGCCACGGCTGTCGCTGCGGTAGAGCGTGCCGCAGGTCTTGCGCCAGACGGGCTCGGGCGTGATGCGGCCGACGTCGACGCGGCGGTCGGCGGCCGCCTTGACGGGGTCGTCGAACTGCGGACAGGAGGGTGCGGCGGCCCGGGTGGACGCGAGGGCGACGGGTGCGGCGGGGAGGGTCGCCGCCGAGGTCGCGAAGACGGCCGAGAGGGACAGGACTACGGCAGCGGCCCGCCGCCGCAGATGAGTTGTGATCATGGAGAGCACGATCTCGTCTCTGCGGGGGCGGGCCGTGGATCATCACCCGTACGGCGGCGTGTCCCGAACCGCCTTCGTCTCAGCGGAAGATGCCGGTGTGCCCGAGCGAGTAGCGGCCGGGCTGCGGGTACACGGCGAGGCCGTGCGGGCCGCTGCCGACCTTGATCCGGGCGAGCTGGACGCCGGTGCGGGTGTCGATGGCGTACACCTCGGAGTTGTAGCGGCCTGACAGCCACAGCACCTTGCCGTCGGCCGAGACGCCGCCCATGTCGGGGCTGCCGCCGTCGGGGAGGTACCACTTCTTGGTCAGCTTGTTCTGGGTGAAGTCGAAGATGGAGATGGTGCCTTCACCGCGGTTGGAGATGTACATCTCGCGGGAGTCGCGGCTGACGTACAGGCCGTGGGTGCCCTTGCCGGTGGGCAGCAGGGTCGGCTGGGTGAACTTGTCGCCGTCCAGGACCCACATGCCGTCGGCCATCATGTCGGCGATGTAGAACCGCTTGCCGTCCGGGGAGACCTTCACGTCCTGCGGCATGGCCCCCTCGAAGGGCAGTTTCTGCTGGCCGACGATCTCCATCTTCTCCGTGTCGACCTTCAGCAGCTCTCCGCTGAACTCGCAGGACACGATGAAGTACTTGCCGTCGAGGGAGAAGTCGGCGTGGTTGACGCCGTAGCAGCTGACCGGCACGGTCTTCGCGCGCTTCATGGTGTGCGCGTCGCGGAAGACCAGCTCGCGGTCGAGTGAGGCCATCACGATCGCGTACTTGCCGTTGGGCGTGAAGTAGAGGTTGTACGGGTCGTGCACGTCGACCGTCTTGCCCGCCTTGCCGGTCATCGGGTCGATGGGCGTGAGCGTGTTGCCCTTGTCGTTGTTGACCCACAGCGTCTTCATGTCCCAGGAGGGGACGACGTGTTGGGGCTGCGCACCGACCGGGATCGTCTCGATGACCTCGTACGTCTTCGGGTCGATGACCGAGACCGTGTTGGAGTTGGTGTTGGGGACGTAGACCCGGGAGGGGAAGTCCCTTACCGCCGGGGCGAGTTGATCCGGGCGGTCGGCGGCGTAGACGTCCGTCGGGTCCAGCACCGGGGGCATTCCGGGCAGGCCCTGGATCTTCTTCTTCTCCGGCTGGGCGGGCTGGCGTGCGGCGGGTTTCGTGCCCAGGGCCTCGTTGGCGCGGGATCCCTTGGAGTCGCCGCCGCAGCCTGCGAGGGCGGCCGCGGCCACGAGGGCGAGGCTCACGATCAGGGTGCGGTTCTGGTTGCGGTGCATCAGCTCAGCAGCTCCGTGGTCGTCACCGCGCGCAGGCCGCGGCGGTCGAGTTCTTCCAGGACGGCGGGCAGCGCGGCGACCGTGTCCGCGTACCCGAAGTGCAGGCTCACCACCGACCCGTTGCGGATCTCGCCGATGACCTTGCGGGTGACGGCGGGGGCACCCGGCGAGGTGAAGTCGAGCGAGTCGACGTCGTACGACAGGACGTGCGGGTATCCCACGCGGCCGGCCAGCCGTTCAACGAGCGGTGAGGCACGCGGGGTGCGCGAGGGTCTGAACCAGGTGCCGATCGACCCGGTGAGACGGCGCAGGCGCTCCGCGCATCCGCGGATCTCCGCGTCCGCGTCCGCCTCCGACATCGCGTTGATGTCGAGGTGGCGCAGGGTGTGGTTGCCGAGGTCATGGCCGCCGTCGAGGATCCGGCGGGCCACGTCCGGGTGCTCGTCCAGCCAGCTGCCGACGGCGAGCACGGTGACCCGGGCTCCGGCCTTCTCGGCCTCGCTCAGCAGCGTCCGGGCGATGGCGGGGTCGCCCTGGCCGTGGAAGGTGAGGGCCACTAGGGGGCGGGTGCGGGGGCCGTGGGCGATCTCGACGGGTTGCGCCGCGAAGCGGCGGGGGGTCGGGGCGGGTGCTGCGAGCGGCTTGTGCGGGGGGTGGGGCCGGGTGGCTGCCGGGTGGGCGGCGGCACCGGCCGCCGTGCAGCCGGTGCCCAGGGCTCCGGCTGCGGCGAATCCGGCGCTCGCGCGCAGGGCCGAGCGGCGGTCGGTGGTGGTCACCTGCCCCATTTAAGGGGGGTTTCATGCGAAATCCGGCTATTTACCTGTTTGGCGGAGGGGGCGGGTCGTTGGCCGGGGCGGGTGGGGACGGCGCCGCCCTGGGGGCGCGGGCCCGGTACGGGTGCGTTGTGGGTCGGGTCCGCGCGTGCGCGGCCGCGGGTGCATGGGGGCCGGGGAGCGGGGGCCTGACCGTCAGCGGTCGGCCACTCGCATTTCGAACCATGTGGTCTTGCCTCGCGGGAGGAGGTCCACGCCCCAGCGGTCGGAGAGTTTGTCCACGAGGAAGAGGCCTCGGCCGCTCAGGTCCATCTCCTGGACCGGCATCAGACAGGGGAGCCCGCGGGAGGGGTCGCGGACCTCGATGCGGATCCAGCCGCGCCGGCGCCGCATCCGGAGGCCGAACACGCGGGCGCCCGTGTGCCGTACGGCGTTGCCGACGAGCTCGGAGACGAGCAACACGGCGTCCTCGGTCATCTTCGGCGAGAGCCCCCAGTGACGCAGGACGATCACCTGGGTGAGCCGGCGTGCGGTGGCCGCGGATTCGGGGCGGGACGGCAACGGCACTTCGGCCTCCGTCGGGTTGCCGAACAACTCCAGCGCCTTCAGCGCCTGTTCGTCCTCGACCGCAGGCGACCAGCGCGCCGCGGTCGCACTCCCGTGCCGCCGCGGCTGTTCGATACCCTCCGGCCCCGCCATGCCCCCATCATGGCCGTCCAAAGGGCTCTTCGGGGCCGTTCCGAAGGAATACGCCCCCCGGAAGCCACCATTCCGCAAGGTCCGATTGTCATATGCCAGCGGTAATACGATTGCTGCTGCACACCATTTGACCTGCCATTACGGGCCAGTTGAGGCAATCGCCAACCCTCCACGAAGGGGCAGGCTTAAGGTTGCCTTAAGGCTCCCATAAACCGCCCCTTCGAGGGACGTCGGGTGAGACATCGCGTCAACTGCAAGTGGATCAGCAGAAGTTGAGGAGTGAATTTCCGTACTCTCGCCGCGTGTTTCAGGGACGGGTACGGGCGGGCTCGGCCGGGCTCAGAGGAACTTGGCCTTGCCCGGGCCCTCCTCCACGAAGCTGCGCATCCCGCGCTCGCGGTCCTCGGTCGCGAACAGCCCCGCGAACCAGTTCCGTTCGACGGCGAGGCCGGTCTCGATGTCCGTCTCCAGGCCCACGTCGATCGACTCCTTGGCGGCGCGCAGCGCGAGCGCCGGTCCCTGCGCGAGCCTCGCGGCCCAGGCGTGCGCCTGTGCGTACACCTCGTCGGCCGGTACCACCCGGTCGACGAGTCCGAGCGCCAGTGCCTCGTCGGCCTTCACCATCCGGCCGGTGAAGATCAGGTCCTTGGCCTTGGAGGGGCCGATCAGCCGGGAGAGGCGCTGGGTGCCGCCCGCGCCGGGGATCAGACCGAGCAGGATCTCCGGCTGCCCGAGCTTCGCGTTGTCCGCGGCGATGCGGATGTCGGCGCACAGCGCCAACTCGCAGCCCCCGCCGAGCGCGTAGCCGGTGACGGCGGCGACGACCGGCTTCGGGATGCGGGCGACAGCGGTGAAGGACTCCTGCAGCGCCCGGGACCGTACGATCATGGCCGCGTGGTCCATGGCCTGCATCTCCTTGATGTCCGCGCCCGCCGCGAACACCTTCTCCCCGCCGTAGATCACCACGGCGCGCACGTCCTCGCGGCGCGTGGCCTCCTCGGCGAGCTCCTTGAGCCGGTCCTGCGTGGCGACGTCCAGCGCGTTCATGGGAGGGCGGTCCAGGCGGATCGTTCCGACGCCTTCTGCCACTTCGAGATGCACAGTCATGCTGGCAGGTTAACGGGGATTAACGGGAGCGGGCCCGGTGCCGTTGCTCACAGAGGTGAGAGCGGCACCGGGCCCGCGAGCCGAGAAGGGGCGAAGCCCTACGCAGTCCAGTCCGCCCAGGACATGTTCCAGCCGTTGAGGCCGTTGTCCGGTGCGACGGTCTTGTCGTTGGAGTGCTTCACGATGACCACGTCGCCGGTGATGGAGTGGTCGAAGAACCAGGCCGCGGGCGCGTTGCGGTCGCCGCCGCCGCGGGTGTCGCGCAGGCCTACGCAGCCGTGGCTGGCGTTGTAGTTGCCGAAGGCGTCGCCGCCCCAGTAGTTGCCGTGGATGAAGGTGCCGGAGTCGGTCAGGCGCTGGGCGTCGGGGACGTCCTTGATGTCGTACTCGCCGCCGTAGCCGACCGTCTCGCCGTTCATGCGGGTCACCCGGAGGCGCTCGCTGATGACCATCTGGCCGTTCCAGGTGTCGTAGCCCGGCTTGCCGGTGGTGATCGGGATGGTCTTGTAGACCTTGCCGTCGCGCTTGACGACCATCTTGTGGGTCTTGACGTCGACGGTGGAGACCTGGCTGCGGCCGATGGTGAACGTCACGGTCTTGGCCTGCTTGCCGTAGACGCCGGGGCGGCCCTCGACGCCGTCGAGGTTGAGCTTGACGGTGACCTTCGTACCGGCCTTCCAGTACTGCTCCGGGCGGAAGTCGAGGCGGTCGTTGCCGAACCAGTGGCCCTGCACGTCGACCGCGGGCACCGTCTTGATCTCGATGGCCTTCTCGACGTCCGCGGGGTGCGTGATGCCGCGCGTGAAGCGGATCGAGAAGGGCATGCCCACGCCGACCTTGGAGCCGTCCTCGGGTGAGTAGGTGCCGACGAAGGTGTTCTTCGGGGTCAGCGTGGTGAAGGCCGAGTCCTCGGCGGACTCACGGCCGCCGGAGTCCTTGGCCACCGCGTGGACCTTGTACTTGGTGGCGGCGGCGAGGTGCGTCGCGGGTGTCCAGGTCGCGCCCCCGCCCGTGATCGTCCCGGCCACCGCGTTGCCCTTGGTGTCCGCGACCTTGACCTCGGTCAACTTGCCCTTGGCCGCGCTCACCTTGAGGGCGCCGCTGGTCTTCACGCCGTCGGCGCCGTCCTTCGGCGCGATCGTCACGACGGCCTGCGAGGCCTTGGTGTCCGCCTTGGTGGAATCCTTGCCCTTGCCGTCCTCGGATCCGGACCCGGAACCCGAGTCCCCTCCCCCGCATGCCGTCACGGCGAACAGCAGCACTCCGAGAAGCAGTGCCGACAGGCCCTTGCTCCCGCGTGCCCGTGCGCCAACCGACGCCCCCGATATCGGTCGCCCGTTCACAGTCGTTCTCCCCTCGCACGGCCTGATCAGGCCCGCACTCCAGCGCGGCCCCCCGCGCGTATCGCGCTAATTAATCACACGGCCTGCGGCGATGGATCCCCGGGATTGTCACTGTTCAGTCCCAACTTGGGCCGTGTGGGGGCGTGCCCGACTCACCCCGGGGGCGTACCCCTATGTCGGGCTACTTCACCGCGCCGCCCGCTTTCCACTCCTTCCACCCCATGTTCCATCCTCCGAGGCCGTTGTCGGGAGCGACCTTTTTGTCATTGCTGTGGACCACCTCGACGACGTCGCCGATGAGGCTGCGGTCGAAGAACCAGCCCGCGGGCTGCTCCGAGCTGCCGCCCTTGACGTCCTTGAGGCCCACACAGCCGTGGCTGACATTGGTGTTGCCGAAGCTGCTGGGCGCCCAGTAGTTGCCGTGCAGGAAGGTCCCGGAGTCGGTCAGCCGCATCGCGTGGGGGACGTCCGGGATGTCGTACTCACCGCCGAAGCCGACCGTGCGGCTGTTCATACGGGTCACTTCCAGCATCTCGGTGACCACCATCTTCCCGTTGTACGTGGTGGTCTTCGGGGCGCCCGCCGTGATCGGCACCGTCGCGAGGAGGTCGCCGTCGCGGCGCACCTGCATCGTGTGCGCGGCGGCGTCGACGAGGGAGACCTGACTGCGGCCGACGGTGAACGAGAAGGACTTGTACTGAAGTCCGTAGACCCCGGGCGCGCCCTCCACGTCCCGCAGCCGCAGCCCGACGGTGACCTCGGTGCCGGGCTTCCAGTACGTCTCGGGCCGGAAGTCCAGGCGCTCCTTGCCGAACCAGTGCGGGAGGATCTCGACGGCGGGCTTCGCCGTCACGTGGATCGCGCGCTCGACGGCGGCCCGGTTCTCGATCTCCCGGTTGAACTCCAGTGAAACGATCATTCCGGTGCCGACGGTGGAGCGGTTCTCGGGGGTCACGTACCCGATGAAGCGCTCGTCCGGGACGTATGTCGTGAACGTCGTGTGCCGTGCCGAGCGCCGCCCGTGTCCGTCGAGGGCCACCACGTCGAGGGTGTACTTGGCGGCGAGCGCCAGCCGCCCTGCGTCGGGCTGCCAGCTGAGTCCGTCGTCGGAGATGCGGCCGGGCACCGGGGAGTCCTGGGCGTCCTGGGACCGCACCGCCTTCACGGACTCCAGGCGGCCGCTGGGCACCCGTACCCTGAGCCGCTCGTCGGGGCGTACGGCCCTGCTGCCGTCGTCCGGCGAGACGCGGATGACGTCCTCGGGTGCGCGGGGCTTGCCGAGTACCTGGTCCATCCCGTCCGACGTGCAGCCGGCGGCTCCGGCCAGCAGGGCGGCCCATGTCAGTGCGGCGGCCAGCGCCGCCCCTGCGCGCCGCGCGCGCCTCTGTGCGTCCATCACACAGGGCCCAACGACCATGCACCTCTGGGGAAACGTGAGTGCGAGCCAAGGTCTGGGCAGAACAGTGGGGAGGACGACGCGAAGGGGAGCCGCGGCCGGGACGCCGTACGCCCCCCTTCGAGCCGTTCCACCGAGCCGCAGGAGGCTGACAGGTGTCGAGCGCAGCCAAGCAGGAGGCAGTTCAGGAAGGGGCGGTCCCGGAGCAGGCGGTCCCGGAAGGGTCGGCTCCGGGCGGCGGGGCGTCCGCGCGCCCCGCCGCCGTGCTGAACGGCGCGCACCCTGCGGAGCCGTCCGTGGCGGTGTGGCCGGGGGCCCCGACCCCGCTCGGGGCGCGCTTCCGTGTCGGCCCCGACGGCGTCGCGGGCACCAACTTCGCGCTGTGGGCGGGCGGCGCGGAGGCGGTGGAGCTGTGCCTCTTCGACGAACTCGGCGTGGAGAGCCGGGTTCCGCTGACCGAGCTGACGCACGAGATCTGGCACGGCTTCGTGCCGGGGAGCATGCCGGGGCAGCGCTACGGCTACCGGGTGCGCGGCCGCTGGGACCCGTGGACCGGCGCCCGCTGGAACCCGGCGAAGCTGCTTCTCGACCCGTACGCCCGTGCGGTGGACGGCGACTTCAGTCTGCCGCCCGAGGTGTACGGCCATGTGCGCGACTGGCCCCAGCAGCAGGTCGCGGACACCGTGCGCGACGACCGGGACTCCGCGCCGTACGTCCCCAAGGGTGTCGTCGTGCACGATGACGACGACTGGTCGGACGACCGCCGCCCCAAGACGCCGTGGGCGGACTCGGTGATCTACGAGATGCATGTGCGCGGGTTCACCAAGCTGCACCCGGGGATTCCGGAGGAACTGCGCGGCACCTACGCCGGGTTGGCGCATCCGGCGGCCGTCGAGCACCTCGTGAGGCTCGGTGTGACGGCCGTCGAGCTGCTTCCGGTGCATCAGTTCGCCCACGAGGACCATCTGTTGCGCAAGGGGCTGCGCAACTACTGGGGCTACAACTCGATCGGCTACTTCGCCCCGCACGCGGCCTACGCGGCGTCCGGGACGACCGGCCAGCAGGTCGGCGAGTTCAAACGCATGGTGCGCGCCCTGCACGCCGCCGGAATCGAGGTCATCCTCGACGTGGTCTACAACCACACGGCGGAGGCCGGGGAGTTGGGGCCGATGCTGTCGCTGCGCGGCATCGACAACCGGGGCTACTACCGGCTGCAGTCGGACGCGCGCAGGTACGCGGACTACACGGGCTGCGGCAACACCCTGCATGTCGTCCAGCCGCACGTGCTGCGGCTGATCACCGACTCGCTCCGGTACTGGGTGACGGAGATGGGGGTCGACGGTTTCCGTTTCGACCTGGCGGCGGCGCTCGCGCGGTCGATGCACGACGTCGACATGCTCTCCCCCTTCCTCGCCGTCATCGCCCAGGATCCGGTACTGCGCCGGGTGAAGCTGATCGCGGAGCCCTGGGACGTGGGCTCGGGCGGCTACCAGGTGGGCGCGTTCCCACCGCTGTGGACGGAGTGGAACGACCGCTACCGCAATGCCGTACGGGACTTCTGGCGGGGTGCGCTGCCGGACGTACGGGATCTCGGGTACCGCCTGTCGGGGTCGAGCGACCTGTACGCGTGGGGCGGTCGGCGGCCGTACGCGTCGGTGAACTTCGTGACGGCCCACGACGGCTTCACCCTGCGCGACCTCGTCTCCTACGAGCGCAAGCACAACGAGGCGAACGGGGAGGGCAACCGGGACGGCACGGACGACAACCGGTCGTGGAACTGCGGGGTCGAGGGCGAGGCGGACGACGAGCGTGTACGGGCCCTGCGCCGACGGCAGTTGCGCAACCTGCTGACGACTCTGTTGCTGTCGACCGGGGTGCCGATGCTGGTCGCGGGCGACGAGCTCGGGCGCACGCAGCGGGGCAGCAACAACGCGTACTGCCAGGACAACGAGATCAGCTGGGTCGACTGGAGCCTGCTGGAGGAGCCGGGCTGGCGTGCCCTGTTCGACCTCACCGCCCGGCTGATCGAGCTGAGGCACCGTCATCCGGTGCTGAGGCGGCGGGCGTTCTTCTCGGGGCGGGCCCACTCGGCGGACGGGCTGCGGGACCTGGCGTGGTTCACGGCGCGGGGCACGGAGATGACGGAGCGGGACTGGTACGCCCCCGCCGGCACGCTCGGCATGTACCTCTCCGGGCGGGACATTCCCGGCCGGGACGCGCGGGGCGCGCCGATTCTCGACGACAGCTTCCTGGCCGTCCTGCACGCCGGGGACCGGCCGACCAGCTTCGTTCTGCCGGGGCCGCCGTGGGCGGAGCGGTACGAGGTGGTCGTCGACACCTCTCAGGAGGAACAGGCGGCGGCGCCGGGTCTGGTGCACCGGGCGGGGGCGACGGTCACGGTGCCGGCGCGGGCGGTGCTGCTGCTGCGGGTGGCGGACTGAGCGCGGCGGGGAGCGGCTCCCGGATCAGCCCAGGATGCCCCGCTCGTACGCCACCGCCACCGCGGCCGCCCGGTCGCTGACGCCCAGCTTCGCGTACAGATGGGTGAGATGGGTCTTCACGGTCGCCTCGCTGATGAAGAGTTCGCGGGCGATCTCGCGGTTGGACGTGCCCTTGGCGACCAGGGCGAGGACCTCGCGCTCGCGGGCGGAGAGGGACTCGTTGCCGGGAGCCGCGGGAGCGCGGACCGCGGAGACCAGCCGGGAGGCGACTGCCGGGGAGAGGACGGTGCGTCCCTGGGCCGCCGCGCGGACGGCGGTGAACAACTCCTCGCGCGGGGCGTCCTTGAGCAGATAGCCGGTGGCGCCCGCCTCGATCGCGGGGATCGTGTCGGAGTCGGTGTCGTACGTGGTGAGGACGAGGACCTTCGCACGGGCGCCCGTGCGCGTCAGCCGGGCGATGGCGTCGACCCCGCCGCCCCCCGGCATGCGCAGGTCCATCAGGACCACGTCCGGGTCGAGGGCCGCGGCCCGCTCGACCGCCTCGACGCCGTTCGACGCCTCGCCGAGCACCCGGAATCCGGGCGCGGCCTCGAACATGCCGCGCAGACCGTCCCGTACGACGGGATGGTCGTCTACGACGAGCAGGGTGATCACAGGGTCATCCGTCATGGCGGACCAACGGTACGCGAGCCGACACCGCCGTGCCGTGCCCCGGTTCCGACTCGACGGTGAGCGCGCCCGCGATGCGCTCGGCGCGGGCACGCATGCCGTCGAGGCCGAAGCCGCCGCTGCCGGTGCGTGCGGGGACGGCGAGCGGGTCGAAGCCGCGGCCGTCGTCGCGGATGTCGAGCAGGACCTCCTCGCCCATGAAGGACAGGGTGACCCCGGCGCGGGTGGCGGCCGCGTGCCGCCCGGCGTTGGACAGGGACTCCTGGGCGATGCGCAGCAGGGTCGCGGAGACCTCGTCATGGAGCTGTTCGGCCGTGCCGGTGACGGTGAACTCGGCGCGGACGCCGGTGCGTTCGCCCCAGGCGGCGACCGTCTTGCGGAGCGCCTCGGGCAGGCCGTCGGAGGCGAGCGCCACGGGGGCGAGGTTCTGTACGGAGCGGCGGGCCTCGCCGAGGCTGTGCCGGGCGAGGTCGGCGGCGCGGTCCAGGTGTTCCCGGGCGTCGGCCGGGTCGGGGGTGCCCGCGACGACCTGGAGCTGGGCGATGATCCCGGTCAGGCCCTGCGCGATGGTGTCGTGGATCTCGGCGGCGAGGCGGCGGCGTTCGTCGGCGACCCCGGCCTCCCTTGCCTGGAGGAGGAGTTGGGCGTGCAGTGCGGCGTTCTCGTCGAGGGCCTGCTGCAACGCGGCGTTGGTGCGTTCGAGTTCGGCGATGGTGGAGGTCTGGACGCGGGCGTGCTCGTCGTCCTGGGCGGCCAGGCGGCTGAAGACGGCGAGCAGGCCGACGTTGACGCCGAGCACCAGGCAGAAGCCGAGCCACATCACCCAGCCGTGCGGGGGCATGCCTCCGACCTGGGACCCGGACATGGTGACGGCCGTGGCGAAGAGGCCCGCCTTCACCAGGCGCGGGCGCAGCAGCCGGCTGACGTCGTAGTACCCGGTGACGGCGTAGAAGGCGAAGAACGGGTTGAGCCAGCACAGGGCGAAGCCGAAGGCCCAGCGGACGCCGTAGTAGACGGCGCCGGCCGCGGACGGGCCCGGCCGGCTCCGGGCCGCCCTGTCCCACACCAACTGCAGGGCGAGGGCCGCGAGCACAAGGACGGTGGCCGCGTACGCCTCGGCCGTGGCCATGCCGACCGCGCCGGCCGAGACGACGGCGGCGAGGGCGCCGATGCCCAGGAGTCCGTACGGTCCCCAGCGGTGGAACGCCGCCCGCCGAGCCCCGCTCCCCGTGTCGGCGGCCCTGACCGCGATGCCGGGCATCGACATCGCGACCGCGGCAGCCCCCGTGCCGCCCGCCCCTGCCTCGTCCGTCATGGCCCCAGTGTCGTGCACGGCCTGGCTCACTCCCAGCGGAACCAGCGCGTCGCCGCGCCGGACAGCAGCAGGATCCACATCACGAGCACGCCCAGGTGGGTCCAGCCCGGCCAGTGCCCTGCCGCCGCCTGGTTCAGGGCCTCGGCCGCGGCCCCGAACGGTGTGCAGCCGACGATCCGGGCGAGGGTGTGCGGCATGGCCTGCACCGGCAGCCACACGCCCGCGCAGAACATCATCGGGAAGAACACGGCCGACCCGATCGCGCCCGCGATCTTCGTCGTGCGGGACAGGGCGGAGATCACCGAGCCGAGCGCGAGGGCGACCAGCACCGCGAGCAGGAGGGCCAGCGCGTAGCCGAAGGGCTGCTTCGGCAGGCGTACGTCGAAGGCGAGCCGGCCGACGGCGAGGGCGAGCAGCGCGGACACCAGGGCCGCCCCTCCGTAGAGCACCATCTGCGCGCTCAGCAGGGCGCTCGGCCGTACGGGCGTGGCGGACATGCGGCGCAGGATGCCGCGCTCGCGGTAGCCGGTGAGCGTCTGCGGCATCGACTGGAGTCCGCCCATGATCAGGCCGAGCAGCACGGCGACCGGGACGTACGCGTCGACCGTGCGCAGCCCGCCGAGGGAGGAGTCGGCCTCGCGGAAGGACGGGATGGAGCCGAGGATCGCCAGCAGGAGGGTGGGGAACAGCAGGATCCAGAAGAGGGCGCCGGGTTCGCGGCGGAAGAGCCGGACCTCGGTGCGCAGAACGGCGGGGTTCAGTGCGGGTTTCAGTGCAGGTTTCGCGGCGGACTTCGGGGCGGTTTTCACCAGGGTGCTCATGCTGCGGTCTCCGTCAGGTCGAGGAACGCGTCGTCCAGCGTGGCGTCGGTGACGCGGAGCTGGTGGGCGGTGATGCGGTGGCGGGCGAGCAGCGTGAGGACCGCGTTGACCGTCTCGTCGGTGCCGGACAGGGTGAGGCGGCCCTCCTTGTGCTCGACGGACGCGAGGGCGGGGAGCGCGTTCAGGTCACGCTCGTCCAGCGGCGCGGACGGCGTGAAGCTGATGACCGTGGAGCCCGCCGAGCGGCGGATCAGCCCGGCCGGGGTGTCCAGGGCGGCGACGCGCCCCTGGTCGATCACGGCGATCCGGTCGCACAGGCGCTGCGCCTCCTCCATGAAGTGCGTGACGAGCAGGACGGTGACACCGCCGGCGCGAACGTCCTCGATGAGCTGCCAGGTGTCACGGCGGGCCCGCGGGTCCAGGCCGGTCGTCAGCTCGTCGAGGACGACGACCCGGGGACTGCCGACGAGGGCGAGCGCGATGAACAGGCGCTGTTTCTGGCCACCGCTGAGCTTGCCGAAGCGGGTGCCCAGCCGCGCGGTGAGGCCTAGGCGTTCGGCGAGGGGACGCCAGTCGGCCGGGCGCGGGTAGAAGGAGGCGTAGAGCTCCAGCGCCTCGCCGACGGTGAGCTTCGCCTGGAGCTCGCTCTCCTGGAGCTGGGCCCCGAGGACGCGGGCGACCTCCTCGTGGTCGGCGACCGGGTCGAGGCCGGTGACGCGGACGCGGCCCGCGTCGGGGACGCGCAGGCCCTCGACGCACTCGACGGTGGTGGTCTTGCCGGCGCCGTTCGGGCCGAGGATCCCGAAGATCTCGCCCTCCTCGACGGCGAAGGAGACGCCGTCGACGACGGCCCGGCCGCCGTAGGACTTGCGCAGGCCGCTGACTTCGATCACGGATGTGGCTGGTTTGACGGACATGCTTCGAGGGTCCCGTCGAGGCGGGGCCCGGCACATCGCCCATCGCGCTGGAGACCGCATCAGCCGATCGGTTGATGCGGCGGTACGACCCCGCGAAGGCAGTCGTACGACCCCTCGAACGCGCAGGTCGTAGGACCGACGGCCGATCCCGGTCCGGCCAAAACTCGCTGGGCGTTGTCAGTGCCGATCCGTAGGCTCGCCCGTGATGCCCACGACACGTGCAACCACCAAGGACCACTCCGCCGTACGGACGCTGCTGCGCCTGTGGCCGTATGTGCGGCCGGTGCGACTGCGGCTGTTCGCCGCTGCCTTCGTGGCGGTGGTCGCCTCGTGTCTGGGTCTGGTGATTCCGCTCGTCCTGAAGTGGCTCGTGGACGGACCGGTGGCCGACCGGGACACCGGGGGCATCTGGCTGGGCGCGCTGTATCTGCTGCTGCTCGGCTTCGGGGAGGCGCTGCTGTTCGGTCTGCGGCGGTGGCTGGTGGCACGGCCGCTGGCAGGCGTCGAGGCGGGGATGCGGGCGGATCTGTACCGGCATCTGCAGCGGCTGCCGGTCGCCTTCCACGACCGGTGGGCGTCGGGGCAGTTGCTGTCGCGCGGCATGACCGACCTGATGCTGCTGCGGATGTTCCTCGCCTTCCCTCTTACGTTCCTGCTGGTCAACGCGGTGACGATCGTGGTGGGCGTGGCCATCATGCTGTTCCAGGACTGGACGCTCGGGCTGGTGATCCTGGGGCCGGGCATCCCCGTGATGATCATGTGCTCGCTGTTCGAGGGGCGGTACGCGACGGTGGCCCGGCGTGCCCAGGACCAGGTGGGCGATCTGACGACGGTCGTCGAGGAGAGCGTGCTCGGCATCCGGATCATCAAGGGGTTCGGGCAGCACCGCAGCCAGGCCCGCGCCTTCCGGGACCTGTCCTCGACGCTGCGCGGCACGGAGTTCGACAAGGCGCGGCTGCTCGCCGTGATCTGGGCCGTCATCGTCACCCTGCCGGAACTGGCCATCGGCGCCGCTCTCGTCCTCGGCACCGTCCAGGTCGCCGACGGCGACCTCTCGGCCGGCACCCTGGTGGCCTTCCTCTCCACCGCGCTCGCCCTGCGCTGGCCCATCGAGTCCATCGGCTTCCTGCTCGCCATGAGCCAGGAGGCGGCGACGGCGACGGAGCGGTACTTCGAGGTGATGGACGAGGAGCCGGAGTCGGCGGACGCCCCGACGGCGCACGCACCCGTCCTCGTCGCGGACGCCCCGACCGCGCAGGGACCCGTGGCAGGCACGGCCGCCGCCGCCGCGGACGGCGGACTCCGGTTCCACGACGTCCGGTTCCGCTACCCCGACGCTCCCGCCGACGCGCTCCCCGTCCTCGACCGCATCGACCTGCACGTCCGCCCCGGCGAGTCGATGGCCCTGGTGGGCGCGACCGGCAGCGGCAAGACGACGCTCACCGCGCTCGTCCCCCGGCTGCACGAGGTGACGTCGGGCCACATCACCCTGGACGGCGTGGACATCACGGCGATGCCCCGGGCGGCCCTGCGCGAACTCGTCGCCGTCGCCTTCGAGGAGCCCACCCTCTTCTCGGCCACCGTCGGCGAGAACGTCCTCATGGGCGCGCCTCACTCCGCGGGCGAACCGGAGCTGGAGCGGGCGCTGGCCGTCGCCCAGGCCGACTTCACGCACACGCTGCCGCAGGGCACGGCCACCCAGGTCGGCGAGCAGGGCCTGAGCCTGTCCGGCGGCCAGCGCCAGCGTCTGGCCCTGGCCCGGGCGGTCGTCGGGCGCCCCCGCTTCCTCGTCCTGGACGACCCGCTCTCCGCGCTGGACGTCCACACCGAGGCCGCGGTGGAGGCCGCGCTGCGCCGCGTGCTGGCCGAGACGACCGCCCTGATCGTGGCCCACCGCCCGTCCACCGTGCTGCTCGCCGACCGTGTGGCGCTGCTCTCCGGCGGCCGTGTCGCGGCGGTCGGCACGCACCAGGAACTGCTGCGCACCAACGCCGAGTACGCCTGGCTGATGTCGGGCACCGAGGAGGACGACCGATGACGGCGCCGACGACGACCGCGCCGGACAAGGACCCGGACAGGAACACCGGCGACGGCGGCGGCAAGGGGCGGGCCGGGCAACCGGCGGATCACCGCGACCCCTTCGACCACGACGATCTCCCCACGCCCCCGGGCGCGACGGCCGCGCTGCTGCGCTCCCTGCTGGCCCCGCTGCGGGCCCGCGTCGTGCTCACGACGGTGCTGCTCCTGGTCCAGCAGGCGGCGGTGCAGCTGGGCCCGCTGCTGGTCGCGTACGCCATCGACCGCGGCGTACCCGCGTTCCGCCGTGACGACCACGGTCCGCTGATCGCGGTCGGGGTGGCGTACGCGCTGTGCGCGGTGCTCTCCGGGGC
Organism: Streptomyces sp. NPDC005485; assembly: GCF_040606085.1. NCBI lineage: Bacteria > Bacillati > Actinomycetota > Actinomycetes > Kitasatosporales > Streptomycetaceae > Streptomyces > Streptomyces sp. NPDC005485. The sequence goes on from NZ_JBEXDZ010000010.1 coordinate 83,687, forward strand.
TCTGCAGTACGCGTTCATCCTGGCGTCCGCGCGGGTCAACCAGGACGTGCTGCTCGATCTGCGCGGCCGGATCTTCCGGCACGCGCAAGCCCTGAGCATCGACTTCCACGAGCGCTACACCTCGGGCCGGCTGATCTCCCGCTCCACCGCGGACGTCGAGTCGCTGCGCGAGCTCCTCAGCGAGGGCCTGCAGGAACTCGTCATGGTCATCCTGTCCTTCGTCTACATCTCCGCGATGCTGCTCTGGCTGGACCTGGGCCTCGGTGCGGTGGCGGTGGCCTCGTTCGTGCCGCTCCATCTGCTCATCCGCCTCTACCGGCGCCGCGCGGCCAGGATCTTCCTGCTGCGGTCCACCGCGATCGCGGCGGTCATCGTGAAGTTCGCGGAGACGATGAACGGCATCCGCCCGGTGCGCGCGTTCAGGCGCGAAGCGGCCAACGACGCGGACTTCCGCGTACTGAACCAGCGCCACGAACGCGTCAACGGCGACTCTTTCCTGGAGATGGCCCGCTATGTCACCAGCTCCCGCCTGGTCGCCAACGTGGCGGTGGCGGGCATCGTGCTGTGGGGCGCCTACCGGGTGGCGGACGGCTCGCTGGAGCTGGGCGTCCTGGCGGCGGCGGTGCTGTATCTGCGCCGGCTCTACGACCCCATCGACCGCCTTGCCATGTTCCTCAACTCCTACCAGTCGGCGGCGGCCTCGCTGGAGAAGATCGCCGGGCTGCTGGCCCAGACGCCGTCGGTCCCGGAGCCTTCCGCACCGCGCCCGCTGCCCGCCCTGGAGTCCGAGCACCCGGGCCGGGGGGTGGTGTTCGACGACGTCCGCTTCGCCTACCGCACCGGCGGCGAGGTCCTCCCGCGCTTCTCCCTCACGCTGCCCGCCGGGCAGACCGTGGCCGTCGTCGGCTCGACGGGCGCCGGCAAGTCGACGCTCGCGAAGCTGCTGGCCCGCTTCTACGACCCCTCCGAGGGGCGGGTCCTGCTCGACGGCGTCGACCTGCGCGAGCTGTCGGTGCCCGAACTGCGGCGCGGTGTGGTGATGGTGACGCAGGAGGCGTTCCTGTTCTCCGGCACGGTCGCCGAGAACATCGCGATCGGCCGCCCCGACGCGTCCCGCGAGGACATCGAGCAGGCGGCCAAGGCGATCGGTGCCCATGACTTCATCAGCTCGCTGCCCGAGGGCTACGACACCGACGTACGCAAGCGGGGCGGCCGCATTTCGGCGGGTCAGCGCCAACTGGTCGCGTTCGCGCGGGCGTTGCTCGCCGACCCGGCGGTCCTGATCCTCGACGAGGCGACCAGCTCGCTGGACATCCCCGGTGAACGGGCCGTGCAGCGCGCCATGCTGACGGTGCTGCGCGGCCGTACAGCGGTGGTCATCGCGCACCGGCTGTCCACGGTGGAGATCGCGGACCGGGTGCTGGTCATGGAGCACGGCCGGATCGTCGAGGACGGCAGCCCGGACCGGCTCATCGCGGACACCGGCAGGTTCGCGGACCTGCACCGGGCGTGGCGGGACAGCCTGGTCTAGGGGGTGTTTTGAAAGTCCTGTGCGGTGCCCGCGGTGTGCGTGCCGGGCGCCGTGGGTGCTGTGCGGGACTTTCAAAACACCCCCTAGCAGCGGGGAGGCAGCGGACGCAGACCTGAGTGGGGCGAGGGAGCTCAAAATGATTGACGCGTACGGGGATCCAGGTACCCCGGACTGCCGCGGTGGCGGCCGGTATCTGTGGTGGCTGGTCACCCGGCAGCCGGGCCGCGCCGCGGCCGGGGCGCTGCTCGGCAGCACCTGGCTGGTGCTGATAGCGGTGGCGCCGTACCTGCTGTCCCGGGCGATCGACGACGGTCTGGAGCCGGGCGACCAGACGGCGCTGGCCGGCTGGACCGCCGCCCTGGTCGGTGTCGGCGCGTTCAACGCCTGGCTGAGCATCATGCGGCACCGCACGATGACCCGGGTCCGGATGGACGCCAACTTCCGCACGGTGAAGGTCGTCGTGGGGCAGTCGGTCCGGCTGGGCTCCGCGCTGTCGCGCCAGGTCGGGGCCGGGGAGGTCGTCACGATCGGCGTGGGCGACGTCCAGACCATCAGCCAGGCGCTGACCGTCGTCGGCCCGGGCGTCGGCGCCGCCGTCTCCTACCTCTTCGTCGCCGCTCTGCTGCTCTCGGTCTCGCCGCTGCTGGCCGGCGTCATCCTGCTGGGCCTGCCCGTGGTCGTCGTCGTGGTGGGCCCGCTGATGGGACGGCTGCAGAACACGGAGACGGCGTACCGCGAACGACAGGGCGTGCTGACCGCACGGATCGGCGATCTCGCGGGAGGACTGCGGGTCCTCAACGGACTCGGCGGCAAGGGGCTGTTCGCCGACGCCTTCCAGCGGGACTCGCAGCGGCTGCGGGTGCAGGGGTACCGGGTCGGGGCGGTGACCAGCTGGATCCAGGCGCTGGGTGTCGGGCTGCCGACGGTGTTCCTCGCCGTCGTGACCTGGCTGGCGGCCCGGCTGGCCGCCCAAGGTGACATCACCGTGGGCGAGTTGGTGTCGGTGTACGGCTATGTCGCGGTCGTGGTGCCGATGGTGGCGTTCTTCATCGAGTTCGGTTACCAGCTCAGCCGCGGCGTGGTGGGGGCGCGTCGGGTCGTACGGTTCCTGCGTCTTGAGCCCCTGGAGGACAGCGGCACCCGGGACGCACCGGCCGAGCCCGCCGCGCTGCACGACCCGGAGTCCGGGGTGCGGGTGCTGCCCGGGCGGCTGACCGCGCTGGCCGGTGCCCGTCCCGCCGAGTCCGCGGCCGTACTCGACCGCCTCGGCCGGTACGCGCCGACGGCGGTGACCTGGGGCGCGGTGCCGCTCGACGAGATCGCCCTGCCACAGCTGCGCGAGCGGATCCTGCTCGCGGACCACGACGCCGACCTGTTCGCGGGCCCGCTGCGCGAACTGATCGGCGGGCGCCGGGAACCCGCCGAGGACGACCTCGTGCGCGCCGTGCACGCGGCGGTCGCCGACGACATCGTGCAGGGCCTGCCCGACGGGCTCGACGCGGTCATGGACGCGCAAGCGCGCAACCTCTCCGGCGGCCAGCGCCAGCGCGTACGGCTCGCCCGGGCGCTGCTTGCCGACCCGGAGGTGCTGCTGGCCGTCGAGCCGACCTCGGCGCTCGACGCCCACACGGAGGCCACGGTCGCGGACCGGCTGCGGGCCGCGCGCAAGGGACGTACGACCGTCGTCACCACCACCTCCCCGCTGGTCCTCGACCGGGCGGACACCGTGCACTACCTGGTCGACGGCAAGGTCGCCGCGAGCGGCAGCCATGCCCGGCTGCTCGCCGAGGAGCCGGGATACCGCGCACTGGTCGCACGGGACGAGGACGCCGAGACCGCCGAGACCGCCGAGGAGGTCGTACGGTGACGCCTGCGACGCAGCTGCCGAAAGAACTGTCGGGAGAACGCTCGGGGCAGTTGCCCGTCGCCGAGCAGGCCGACGTGCGGCGGGCGGCGCTCAGGCTGATCCGGGCCGACCGGCGGGCGTTCCTCGCCGTGCTCGGGCTGAACGCGCTGGCGGCCGGTGCCGGTCTCGCCGGGCCGTGGCTGCTCGGGCGGATCATCGACGACGTCCGGGCCGGCGGGGGCGTCGGCGCCGTGGACCGGCTGGCGCTGGTGATCCTGCTGTGCGCGCTGGTGCAGTTGCTGCTGGCGCGCTGGGGCCGGTATGTCGGGCACCGCTTCGGTGAACGGACGCTGGCGCGGGTGCGCGAGCAGTTCGTCGAGCGGGCCCTCGCGCTGCCCGCGTCGGTGGTGGAGCGGGCCGGCACCGGCGACCTGACGGCACGCGGCACGGCCGACGTCGTCGCCGTCGGCAGCACCCTGCGCGACGCCGGGCCCGAGCTGCTCATCGCCTCCGTGCAGGCGCTGTTCATCCTCGGCGCGGTCTTCGTCATCAATCCGCTGCTGGGCGGCTGCGGGGTGGTCGGCCTGGTCGGGATCTGGATCGGGCTGCGCTGGTATCTGCGCCGGGCACGCGCCGGGTATCTGGCGGAGGGCGCGGCCGTTTCGGACGTCGCGGAGATCCTCGCGGCCACCGCCTCCGGGGCCCGTACGGTCGAGGCGTTCGGGCTCGGGGAGCGCCGGGTGGCCGCGAGCCGGGAGGCACTTGAGACATCCCGGCGTACGCGGCTGTACACGCTGTTCCTGCGCAGCGTGTTCTTCCCGGCCGTGGAGGTCTCCTATCTCGTCCCGGTGGCGGGCGTGCTGCTGCTCGGCGGCGCACTGCACGCACGGGGTGCGATGAGCCTGGGCGAAGTGGTCGCGGCCGCCCTGTATCTGCGCCAGCTCAGCGATCCGCTCGACAGAATCCTGATGCGGGTCGAGCAGTTGCAGAGCAGCGGCGCCTCCTTCGCCCGGGTGGAGGGACTGGCCCGGGCGCCGCGGGCCGAGGCCGCCGACGCGCCGGTGCCGCAGGACGACCGGATCGACGTACGCGGGGTGCGGTACGCCTACGACCGCGGGGGCGAGGTCCTGCGCGGGATCGACCTGACCGTGCGCCCCGGGGAACGGCTGGCGCTCGTCGGCCCGTCCGGGGCGGGCAAGACCACTCTGAGCAGGCTGCTGTCGGGCATCGACCGGCCGACCTCGGGCACCGTGACGGTGGGGCGGGTGCCGGTCGCCGATCTGGACGCCGAGCAGTTGCGCCGGCAGGTCGTGCTGGTCACCCAGGAGCACCATGTGTTCCTCGGCACCGTCCGCGAGAACCTGCTGATCGCCGAACCGTCCGCCACCGACGCCGAGTTGTGGGCGGCTCTCGCCGCCGTCGACGCCGCCGGGTGGGTGGCCGAGCTGCCGGACGGCCTGGACACCGTACTGGGCTCGGGCGGGCCCGCCCCGGAGTCCGGCACCGGGCGGCCGGGCGGAACGCCGGTCACGGACGGCTCGCAGGCCCAGCAACTCGCCCTGGCCCGCGTCGTGCTGGCCGACCCGCACACGCTGATCCTCGACGAGGCGACGGCCCTGCTGGACCCGGCGACCGCCCGCCACACGGAGCGCGCGCTGGCCGCCGTCCTCGCGGGCCGCACCGTCATCGCCGTCGCGCACCGTCTGCACACCGCGCACGACGCGGACCGTGTGGCCGTGATGGAGGACGGCCGCCTCACCGAACTCGGCACGCACGACGACCTGGTGGCCGCGGACGGCGCGTACGCGGCGCTGTGGCGCTCGTGGCACGGGGACGGTCACGCGTACGACTGAAGCCAAGGACCGCGGTCGGGTGTGCGTCGTCACACCCGGCCGTACTCGTTGCCCCTCGCACCCCGGCCACCCCGGTGGACAACTCCCGTCACACCGCGGCGCCCCGCCGGCCCCTGCGTCGACGCGCTTCCGCCCCCGTCCGACTTGGGGATTGTTCAACTCTGTGCGTACGCCGGCCAACAAGTCCGTATACCGAACATGACTCCCCGGACAACGGACCAATTCTGGCCAACATGTTGATGCGGTCCTGACAGACGATGCAATCTCCTGCCACTCTTCCCACGGCCACTCCACAGCAACCTCACAGTCCCATCGCTGTGCCGTGTCCGCTCCACCCCATGCACCTGTTTCTGCGTACTTCCCTGTTGTGCCCGGACGGGTCACCCTCCGTTCGGTCTCCCCTGGCCGCGCGACCCGCGGCCACGCAGAAGGAGTCAGTGTTGAGCAGCAGTTCCTCCCACAGACGCACCTCCCACACCACCCAGCGCCGCATCGCGGGCGTAGCCCTCGTCGGCGTCACCGCCCTGCTGGCCGCGGCCGTGCAGTCGGGCGCCGCCAGCGCCGCCCCGGCACAGGCACCGTCGGCGGGCAAGATCAACCCCGGCGCCGTCGCCATGAAGCTCACCCCCTCGCAGCGCGCCGAGCTGATACGCGACGCCAACGCGGCCAAGGCGGACACCGCCAAGGACCTGGGCCTCGGGGCGAAGGAGTCGCTCGTCGCCCGTGACGTCATCAAGGACGCGAACGGCACCGTCCACACCCGCTACGAGCGGACGTACGCCGGTCTCCCGGTCCTCGGCGGCGACCTGGTCGTCGACACCGCCAAGTCCGGCAGGACCGGGCACGTCTACAAGGCGACGAAGGCCGCCATCAAGGTCGCCTCGGTCAAGCCGCAGATCACCGCCGCGAAGGCGGAGAAGCAGGCGCTGACCGCCGCGAAGGCCGCGGGCTCCAAGTCCACCGACGCGGACCGCGCGCCGCGCAAGGTGATCTGGGCCGGCAACGGCACCCCGACCCTGGCCTACGAGACCGTCGTCGGCGGACTCCAGGACGACGGCACCCCCAACCAGCTGCACGTCATCACCGACGCCGCCACCGGCAAGAAGCTCTTCGAGTACCAGGGCATCAAGAACGGCATCGGCAACACGCAGTACAGCGGCCAGGTCTCGCTGACGACGACGCAGTCGGGCTCCACGTTCACGCTGAACGACGGCGCGCGCGGCAACCACAAGACGTACAACCTGAACCACGGGACGTCGGGCACCGGCACGCTGTTCTCGCAGTCCAGCGACACGTGGGGCAACAGCACCACGTCGAACGCCGCGACCGCGGGCGCCGACGCGCACTACGGCGCCGCGGAGACGTGGGACTTCTACAAGAACACCTTCGGCCGCAGCGGCATCAAGAACAACGGCGTGGGCGCGTACTCCCGGGTGCACTACGGGAACGCGTACGTCAACGCGTTCTGGGACGACGGCTGCTTCTGCATGACCTACGGCGACGGCTCCGGCAACGCCGACCCGCTGACCTCGCTGGACGTGGCCGGCCACGAGATGAGCCACGGTGTCACCTCCAACACCGCGGGCCTCAACTACAGCGGTGAGTCCGGCGGTCTGAACGAGGCCACCTCGGACATCTTCGGCACCGGCGTGGAGTTCTACGCGGCCAACTCGACCGACGTGGGCGACTACCTCATCGGCGAGAAGATCGACATCAACGGCGACGGCACCCCGCTGCGCTACATGGACAAGCCCAGCAAGGACGGCGGCTCCGCCGACTCCTGGTACTCGGGTGTCGGCAACCTCGACGTGCACTACTCGTCGGGTGTCGCCAACCACTTCTTCTACCTGCTGAGCGAGGGCAGCGGCGCCAAGGTCATCAACGGCGTCAGCTACAACTCGCCCACCTCCGACGGTCTGCCGGTCACCGGCATCGGCCGCGACAAGGCTCTGCAGATCTGGTACCGCGCGCTCACCACGAAGTTCACCTCGACCACCAACTACGCGTCGGCCCGCACGGGCACGCTGGCGGCGGCGGGCGAGCTGTACGGCACCACGAGCGCCGAGTACACGGCCGTGCAGAACGCGTGGGCGGGCGTGAACGTGGGCTCGCGTCCCGGCGGTGGTGGCGGTGGCGGTACGTCGTTCGAGAACACGGCCGACGTATCAATTCCGGACAACGGAGCGGCGGTCACCTCGTCGATCACGGTCAGCGGCCGCACCGGCAACGCACCGACCAACCTCGCGGTCGCGGTGGACATCATCCACACCTGGCGCGGTGACCTCGTCGTCGACCTGGTGGCCCCCGACGGCTCGGTGTACAACCTGAAGGCCTTCAGCTCCTCCGACTCGGCGGACAACGTCCAGACGACCTACACGGTCAACGCTTCCTCCGAAGTCGCCAACGGTGCCTGGAAGTTGAGGGTCCAGGACAAGGCGGCACAGGACACCGGCTACATCAACAGCTGGAAGCTGACCTTCCCGTAAACCCTGAACGACGGGGTTTCCCGCAAGGCACAGGACAGGGCGCCGTCCCGGAGGTTCAACTCCCCGGGGCGGCGCCCTCTTTGCCATGCCCTGGCCGTGCCTTGGTTGCCGCTTTGCCAGGACCGAACCGTCTCCGTGTGACCCCCAATTCTTCACCCAGACGTCGATTTTCAGCCAAGATCTGGTCGGGGTCATGACATTTATGTGCCTCCGATGTCACTCTTCCACCGCACGGCTCACCCGCACCGCAACTTCACACCGTCCGTACGGCTACCCCACGTTGTCCGGACGCCCCCACACGAGGAGCTTGCGTGACTCAGTTCTACGCGCGTCACAAGCGCACCACTCTGGCCATCGCCACTGCTGTCGCAGCCGGAGCCCTGCTCGCCACCGGTATGACCACCGGTGCATCCGCACAGAACGCCGCCTCCCCCTCGGGCAGCACCAAGCTCGCCGGTGCCCCGGTATCGCTGTCCACGGCGGCGCGCACGTCCCTGATCCAGCAGGCGCAGGCCAACACGGCCGCGACGGCTCAGGAGATAGGCCTCGGCGCCAAGGAGAAGCTGGTCGTCAAGGACGTCATCAAGGACGCCGACGGCACGGTGCACACGCGGTACGAGCGCACGTACGCTGGTCTCCCGGTCCTCGGCGGCGACCTGGTCGTCCACCAGAAGCCGGGCAAGACCGAGACCGTGACCAAGGCGACGAAGAAGACCATCAAGGTGGCTTCCCTCAAGCCGCAGGTCACCGCCGCCAAGGCCGAGAAGCAGGCCCTGACCGCGGCGCAGGCCGCGGGCTCGGCGAAGACCGCCGCGGACGGCGCACGCAAGGTGATCTGGGCCGGCAACGGCACCCCGACCCTGGCCTACGAGACGATCGTCGGCGGACTCCAGGACGACGGCACCCCCAACCAGCTGCACGTCATCACCGACGCCGCCACCGGCAAGAAGCTCTTCGAGTACCAGGGCATCGAGACCGGCTCCGGCAAGAGCCTCTACTCGGGCACGGTCACCCTCAACACCACCAAGTCGGGCACGACGTACCAGCTGACCGACGGCACCCGCGGCGGCCACAAGACGTACAACAAGTCGCACGGCACCAGCTCGTCGGCCGGCACCCTGTTCACCGACGCGGACGACGCCTGGGGCACCGGCACGGCCTCCAGCTCGGCCACGGACCAGACCGCGGCCGTCGACGCCGCGTACGGCGCGCAGGAGACCTGGGACTTCTACAAGTCCACGTTCGGCCGCAGCGGCATCAAGAACAACGGTGTGGCGGCCTACTCCCGGGTCCACTACGGCAACGCGTACGTCAACGCGTTCTGGGACGACAGCTGCTTCTGCATGACGTACGGCGACGGCGAGGGCAACACCGACCCGCTGACCTCGCTGGACGTGGCCGGCCACGAGATGAGCCACGGTGTCACCGCGAACACCGCGGGCCTGGACTACTCGGGCGAGTCCGGTGGCCTGAACGAGGCGACCTCGGACATCTTCGGCACCGGCGTCGAGTTCTTCGCCAACAACGCCTCCGACAAGGGCGACTACCTCATCGGCGAGAAGATCAACATCAACGGCGACGGCACCCCGCTGCGCTACATGGACAAGCCCAGCAAGGACGGCGGCTCGGCGGACTCCTGGTCCTCCTCCGTCGGCAACCTGGACGTCCACTACTCGTCCGGTGTCGCGAACCACTTCTTCTACCTCCTCTCGGAGGGCAGCGGCGCCAAGACGATCAACGGGGTCAGCTACAACTCCCCGACGTCCAACGGCTCCACGGTCACCGGCATCGGCCGCGACAAGGCCCTGCAGATCTGGTACAAGGCGCTGACGACATACTTCACGTCGTCGACCAACTACAAGGCCGCCCGTACCGGCACGCTCTCCGCGGCGAGCGCCCTGTACGGCTCCACCAGCACCGAGTACAAGGCGGTGGCGGCGGCCTGGTCCGCGGTCAACGTCAGCTAGTCACTGCCTGACCGACGCCAGGGCGGTACCCGGAGCGAAGGCAACTCCGGGTACCGCCCTAGGCTGTCCCCCATGCTCTCCCCGGACACCCCCTTCAGCTACGAGGACGTGGGCGCCACCCGCGACGGCCGCTGCCCGCCCGGGTTCCACCCCCTCCACGTACGTACGCGCATCGGCGAGGGCGAGAAAGTCTTCCGTACGGCGGCCGACGCCGTCCTGACCTGGGAGATGCACCGCGCGATGGGCGTCGGCATCTCCGCGGACGCCGACAGGGCGGCCCCCGGCGTCCACGTCACCGTCGGCCTCGGTCCCCTCATCAAGGCCCCCTGCCGCATCGTGTGGACGGTGGAGGAGTACCGCCGCGCCGGCTGGGCCTACGGCACCCTCCCCGGCCACCCCGAATGCGGCGAGGAGGCCTTCGTCGTCGAACGCACCGGCGACGGCACGGTCTGGCTCACCGTCACCGCCTTCAGCCGCCCCGCCAAGTGGTACGCCCGCGCGGCGGGCCCGGCCACCCGCGGCCTCCAGCACGCGTACGCCCGACGGTGCGGGGCGGTCCTGCGGAAGCTGTGCGCGCCGTACGAGGAGTAGGTCACAACGGGGCAGGCCCCCTCACCGCAGCAGAACCCCCGCCCCCTCCCCCGTCTCCTCCGAAGGCACCGCCACCAGGCCCAACTCCGCGCCGGAGGCGAGGAGTCGGTGGGTCGGGAGGATGCGGACCGTGTAGCCGAAGGGGCCGGTGCGGTCCAGGGACAGGGGGCCCTCGTAGATCCAGCGGCCCTCCGCGTCCGGGCCGCCCGCCGGTTTCAGCGGGACGCAGCTCGCGTCGGCGATGCCGTCGTCGGAGTCCACGCGGCCGGAGACGGCCTGGACCTCGACGTCGTCCGGGACCAGTTCCCCGAGGCCGACCCGCACGTGCAAGGACAGGGTGGTGCCGAGTTCGGCGGTGGTCGTGGCGACGGACGCCTCCACGTGGTCGACCTTCACGTGGTGCCACGCATCGCGCACCCGTGCCTTCCAGCCGGCCAGCTCGCGGGCGGTGTCCGGGGACAGGGCGCGATGGGCGTGGGCGGCCGGGGCGTACAGGCGCTCCACGTATTCGCGGACCATGCGGCCTGCCAGCACCTTCGGGCCCAGGTGGGTCAGCGTCTGGCGGACCATCTCGATCCAGCGGTCGGGCAGGCCGCCCTGGCCCTGTTCGTAGAAGCGCGGGGCGACGCGCTGTTCCATCAGGTCGTAGAGGGCCGCGGCCTCCACGTCGTCGCGGCGGTCGTCGTCCGTGGCCGTGCCGTCCGCCGTCGGGATGGCCCAGCCGAAGTCGGGCTGGAACCACTCGTCCCACCAGCCGTCCAGGACGGAGAGGTTCAGACAGCCGTTGAGCGCCGCCTTCATTCCGCTCGTCCCGCATGCCTCCAAGGGCCTGAGCGGGTTGTTGAGCCAGATGTCGCAGCCGGGATAGAGCTTCTGCGCCATCGCCATGCCGTAGTCGGGCAGGAACACGATCCGGTGGCGTACGCGCGGGTCGTCGGCGAACCGGACCAGCTCCTGGATCAGGCGCTTGCCGCCGTCGTCCGCCGGGTGCGCCTTGCCCGCGACCACGATCTGGATCGGGCGCTCGGGGTGCAGCAGCAGATCCATCAGGCGGTCGCGGTCGCGCAGCATCAGTGTCAGGCGCTTGTAGGAGGGGACGCGGCGGGCGAAGCCGATGGTGAGGACGTCCGGGTCCAACACCCCGTCGATCCAGCCCAGTTCGGCCGTTCCCGCGCCGCGCTGGCGCCAGGAGGCGTGCAGGCGTTCGCGCACCTCCACCACGAGCTGTTCCCGCAGGACGCGGCGCAGGTCCCAGATCTCCTGGTCGGCGATGTCCGCCACCGCGTCCCAGCGGTCCGAGGCGCCCACCGTCATCGCGTCCTCGGTGCGCTGCGCGCCGATCTGCCGGGCGCCGAGCCGGAAGACCTCGGGCGCCACCCAGGTCGGGGCGTGCACCCCGTTGGTCACGGAGGTGATCGGCACCTCCTCCGGGTCGAAGCCCGGCCAGAGCCCGGAGAACATCTCCCGGCTGACGTGACCGTGCAACAGGGAGACCCCGTTGGCGCGTTGGCCCAGCCGCAGCCCCATCACCGCCATGTTGAAGAGGTTGGGCTCGCCTCCCGGGTAGGTCTCCATGCCCAGCCGCAGGACGCGTTCGACGTCGATGCGCGGGAGTTCGGCGTCGGCGCCGAAGTGCCGGGCCACCAGCTCCCGGTCGAAGCGGTCGATGCCGGCGGGGACGGGGGTGTGCGTGGTGAAGACAGTGCCCGCCCGGACCGCCTCCAGGGCGGCATCGAACTCCAGCCCCTCGTCGGCCAGTTCGGCGATACGCTCCAGGCCCAGGAATCCCGCGTGCCCCTCGTTGGTGTGGAACACCTCGGGCTGGGCGTGGCCGGTGAGACGGCAGTACGTCCGCACCGCCCGCACTCCTCCTATACCCAGCAGCATCTCCTGCAGCAGCCGGTGATCGCTGCCGCCGCCGTAGAGCCGGTCGGTGACGCCGCGTTCGCCGAGGTCGTTCTCCTCGACGTCGGAGTCGAGCATGAGCAGTGGGACCCGGCCGACTTGGGCCAGCCAGACGCGGGCGTGCAGCGCGCGGCCGCCGGGCAGCGCCAGGGAGACCTGGGCGAGGGTGCCGTCGAGTTCGCGCAGCGGGGCGACGGGCAGTTCGTTGGGGTCGAGGACCGGATAGTGCTCCTGCTGCCAGCCGTCCCGCGACAGGGACTGACGGAAGTAGCCGTGCCGGTAGAGCAGCCCGACGCCGATCAGGGGGACACCCAGGTCGCTGGCCGCCTTGAGATGGTCTCCGGCGAGGATGCCGAGGCCGCCCGAGTACTGCGGCAGCGCGGCGGTGATGCCGAACTCGGGCGAGAAGTAGGCCACGGCGGCGGGGAGTTCGGCGGTCTGGTTCTGGTACCAGCGGTCGCCGCTCACGTAGTCGCGCAGGTCGTCGACGGCCGCGCCGAGCCTGCGCAGGAAGCGGCGGTCCTCCGCGAGCTCCGCGAGGCGCCCGGTGGACACGCTGCCGAGCAGCCGTACGGGGTCGCCGTCGGACGCGGCCCAGCGCTCGGGGTCCACGGACTGGAAGAGATCGCGTGTCTCGGCATGCCAGGACCAGCGGAGGTTGCGTGCCAGGTCACTGAGCGGGTGAAGGGCTTCGGGGAGTACGGGACGTACGGTGAGTCTGCGGATCGCCTTCACAGCGGCCACCTTCACAAAGGACGTACGCGGCAGTGCGGTGGAGAGCCTGCGGGACAGGCTCTGAGGGGCGCACCTCGTCGTACGCCCTTCGTCCCTACGACGGTAGCGGCGCGGGCGCGGATCCAACTACGGCGCATCGACTCCGTGCCTCCCCGGCTTGAGCACCGCTGCGGTGACTTCGGCGGAAAACTGCCGCAACCCTCACGTGTACCGCATGAGCGATATGGCTGATTCCGCCCTCCTGTGCGTTCTTGTGGTGCTTCACACCGCACGAGAGGCTGCCCAGTGGCGGACCGGACCGCGCAGGCCGGACGTGGCGAGACGCGGCCGTCGTACGCCTGTCGAGGAGGGGAACTCAAGCCATGGCACGGACGCGAGAGAGGCGTCTGCGCTGGGCGGGGGGCCTTGTCGCCGTCATGACGGCTGCGGCACTTTCGGCCATCACCCTGCCCGCGCACGCCGCCCCGGAGGGGCAGATACTCGGCGCCGGCGATCCCGGTTCCGTCAGCGGAAGCTACATCGTGACACTCAAGGGGAGTACGAAGGCCCCGTCGAAGACGGGCAGGAGCATCGCCGCCACGTATGGGGCGAGAATCAGCCACACCTACGGCACGGCCCTGAACGGCTATGCGGTGAGGGTCGACGAGCGGCAGGCGCGGCGGCTCGCGGCGGACTCCCGCGTGGCCTCGGTCGCCCAGGACACCCGGGTGGTGCTGGACCACTTCCAGAAGAATCCGCCGTCCTGGGGCCTGGACCGCATCGACCAGCCCGGCCTGCCGCTCGACAAGGGCTACACATGGCCCGAATCAGCGGGCGCCGGTGTGACGGCGTACGTCATCGACACCGGCATCCGGATCACCCACAAGGACTTCGGCGGCCGGGCGAGCTACGGCTGGGACTTCGTCGGCAACGACAGGACGGCCAAGGACGGCAACGGGCACGGCACGCATGTCGCCGGCACCATCGTCGGCACGAAGTACGGCGTGGCGAAGAAGGCCAAGGTGGTCGCGGTCCGCGTCCTGGACAACGCGGGCTCGGGCACGACCGCGCAGGTCATCGCGGGCATCGACTGGGTGACCCGGCACGCGCACAAGCCCGCGGTGGCGAACCTGAGCCTGGGCGGCTACGCCAACCTCCAGCTCGACGCGGCGGTGCGCAACTCGATCGCGTCGGGGGTCACCTACGCCGTCGCGGCCGGCAACGACGGGCTGCCGGCGGGCCTGTATTCACCCGCCCGGGTCAAGCAGGCCCTCACGGTCGGCGCGAGCGACAAGGCGGACCGGCGGGCGGCCTTCTCCAACACGGGTGCCTCGCTCGACCTGTTCGCGCCGGGCGTGGCGATCACGTCGGCGTCGTACACGAGCGACACCGGGAAGGCGACCTTCTCCGGTACGTCGATGGCGAGTCCGCACGTGGCGGGCGCGGCCGCGCTCTATCTGGCGGGCCATCCCCGGGCGGCACCCGCCGACGTCGGCAAGGCTCTGGTAAAACATGCCGTCACAGGGAGAATTTCGGACGTCGGTCCCGGCTCGCCGAACAAGCTCCTCCAAGTCGGCAACCCATAGCGGGGCGGGCCACCGAGGCGCCCGGGCCGCGCAGGTCAGCAGCCCCGGATGAACGGATGTGACATGTATCGGCCTCGTCCTCACCGGGCGAGGCCGGTCTTGTGTGTAGACATACGCGTGAGTAGTTAACAAAGTGCCGGAATGCGCACCCGCATAGGGTGGGAAGGCTCCCCCGGTACGCCCCGCAGGCCCCACCTCCCCACACCCTCATCCGCCCACCCACGTTGATGCGGACAGGAGCGGTCATGCCCGCAACGCACCACTCGTCGTCACCCCCGACGCGCACCCCGGCCCCCGCGGCCGGTACCGACGAACCGGCCAGGTCCGGCACCGAGGTACCAGCGAGGACCGGCATGTCCGACACCATTCCGATACGACGGGCCGACACCGGTCCCCCCACCTCCTCGGCACCCCCTGCGAGCAGCGGCGACGCCGTGGGGCGTATCCCGGTCCTCGATGTCCGGCCCGTCGTCCAGCACGGACGGCGGCCCGCCAAAGCGGTCGTCGGCGAGGCCTTCGAGGTCTCCGCGACGGTCTTCCGCGAGGGGCACGACGCGGTCGCCGCCAACGTCGTCCTGCGTGACCCGGACGGCCGCCCCGGCCCCTGGACCCCGATGCGCGAACTGGCCCCCGGCACCGACCGCTGGGGCGCCACCGTGTCCGCGGGGAAGGAGGGCCGCTGGACGTACCGGGTCGAGGCGTGGGGCGATCCGGTCAGCACCTGGCGCCACCACGCGGGCATCAAGATCCCGGCGGGGATGGACACGGAACTGGTCCTGACGGAGGGCGCACGCCTGTACGAGCGGGCGGCGGCCGGGGTGCCCAAGGGCAAGGGGCGCCGGGACACGATCCTCGCGGCCGTGGACGCGCTGCGCGACACGGGCCGCCCTGCCGCGGCCCGGCTGGCCGCCGCTCTCACGCCCGAGGTGAACGAGGTCCTCGCCCGCCATCCGCTGCGCGACTTCGTCACGTCGTGCGAGCCGATGCCTCTGCTGGTGGAGCGTGAGCGGGCGTTGTACGGCGCCTGGTACGAGTTCTTCCCGCGTTCCGAGGGAGCCGTGGTCGAGGAGGGCA